>NZ_NSFW01000010.1:0-272427 GCF_002294905.1 Mesorhizobium sp. WSM4308
CTCGGGGGGTGGCCCGTCGCACCAATAATGTCTGAGTCCGATGATGGTTCCGTGACTGCGTCACTTTTTTAAGAAATATTTGACGCTGCCTGCTGCGAGCGGGCTGTCAGCCAGTCGCGGCCTGCATGGGCGAACACCGCGCAGAGCACGATGGCGCCACCGACCATACTGGCGAGAGGCGGTATCTCGGCCAGGAAAAGAAAGGCAAACAGGATCGCGAACGGCACTTCCGCCGAGCCGAGCAAGCCGGATTCGGGCGCCGGGATGAGCCGTGCGCCTTCCGTCCAGAGGATCGACGACAATGCGAAGGATGCTCCGAAGGTGACGAGCAGAACGGCGTCCCTTGCCGAAACCGCCAGGGGATCGGTGACGAACCAGCCGAATATGAACAGCAGGAAGGCTGAAACCGCGCCGGCCCACACAACGGGCGTGTCACGGAAGGCGCGCACCATGATCATGTAGAGCGCGCTGCCGGCCGTCATCAGCAGCGCCAGGCCATCGCCGAACAGATTGCCGGTGCCGAAGCCCGACCAGACCATGATGGCCACGCCGCACAACGATACGGCGGCCGCAAGCATCGTTTGCAGGCGGAAAGGCTCGCGCACCAGCACCCAGGCCAGCAGGGCAGCAATGAAGGGCGACGTCGCATAGATGACCGCGACATTGGCGACATAGGTGAATTTGAACGCCGAGATGAAGGCGATACTGGCCAGCGCTCCTTCCACTGCCAGCAGCCAGCCGCGCCAGCCAAGCCGCAGCGTGCCGCGGTTGCCCGAGCGGTGACGGCGCCACAGCACATAGAGGCTGATCAGAATCGAGCCGACAAAGCCGCGCCAGCAGGTGATGGTCAGCGGATCGGCGTGGATCGACTTGGTCAAGACGCCGGTCAGGCCGAACACCGCGGCAGATGACGACACCAATATGATGCCAAGTGTACGTTCGGAGGCTTCGGGTTTGGCAGCTGCGACGTCAGTCATGCCGACAACCTACCCCGTCCGGTCCTGACATCGTAGGGTCAGCAGTGAGTGTCATCCCCATCACAGCCGCTTGCGGAAATGCTCGCCGCCGACGATCAGCAGCCCGGCGGCGATGATCAGGGAGGCACCCAGAAACACTTCGCGGCGCGGCACGTCGCCCCAGATCGCGAAGCCGAGCGCGAACGCCCATAACAGCGAACTATATTCGAGAGGCGCGAGGATCGATGCCGGCGTGCGCTTCATGCCTTCGAAGAGGAGATATTGCGCCAGACCGCCAAGCGCGCCGACGCTGGCGAGAAGCAGCAACTGGGCCAGATCAGGCGTATGCCACCACAACAGCGCCGGCACCGTCGAAAACACCAGGAAATAGAAATTGTTGAGGAGAAGCTGGATCATAGAGCGCTCGGCAAGCGCGGTCTTGCGCAGGAGCACGATGGCGATGGCCCACAATAGGGCGGCCGCCAGCACCAGCAGCACCGGCACGGACAGGCCGAGATGGGTCGGGTCGCAAGCGACGAAGACGCCGGCAAAACCGATCAAAACCGCCAGCCAGCGCGACATCGGCACCTTTTCCCCGAGCAGGAACACCGAAAACACGGTGACGATGATCGGCGCTGCGTAGTAGACGGTGGTCAGCTCGGCGAGTTGCAGGCTGCGCGCGGCGTTGTAGTAACAGAGCCAGGCGGCTAGCGTGAACGCGCTGCGCACCAGCATCGGCCGCACGATCTGCGAGCGCACCGTGTCGGCAAACAGCTGTGGCCCGCCGATCGCCGCGCAGGCGCCTAGAATGGTGATGCTGCGGAAGAACATGATCTGCCAGACCGTCATTCCGGTAACCAGCAGCTTGATCGAGGCGTCCTGCGTCGAAAATAGGAGATAGGCAGCACCGGTCAGCAGGATTCCGGCGAGAACCCTTTCGCGTGTTTCGAGAATGGCGACATCGGCCATAAGGCGCGGACCAAAGGTGCGGGAAGCGACAGGAATAGCTTGAGGAACTCTGCGAAATCAGGCCTCGGCTCCCAGCTATACGGGTGAAAGCCGACACAGCGCTACGCCAGCCCTGAGCTTGCATTGGGGCAGGGATTGCTTGCTTCCAGGACGCGATCGGCACTTATATCTGATATCTGACGAAGCCATGCTGCTCGCTGGCCGCAAAGCGAAAGAGGCAACGAAAATGGATGCAACCGCACTCAAGGCCATGCAGGCGCCGCTGAAGCAGGCTTACCGCGACGACGCCTCGCAGGCACTGATCACGCTGAGAGCGAAGGGCTCGATCGACGATCAGTCGGTGGCCTGCAAGGTCGAGACGGGCAGGGCGATCGCCATCGCCGGCCTGCATCCGGCAACCGGCGGCTCGGGGCTCGAACTCTGCTCCGGCGACATGCTGCTGGAAGCACTGGTGGCCTGCGCCGGGGTGACGTTGAAGGCAGTGGCGACGGCGCTCGAGTTCAAGCTCGGCGCCGCCACGGTGGAAGCCGAAGGCGATCTCGATTTTCGCGGCACGCTCGGTGTCGCCAAGGACGCGCCGGTCGGTTTTCGTGCCATCCGGCTCAATTTCGCTCTCGACACGGATGAACCGCAGGAGCGCATCGATGCACTGCTGAAGCTGACCGAGCGCTATTGCGTGGTGTTCCAGACCATCAGCCAGAAGCCGGAATTGACAGTGAGTGCCCGGCGCTGAAATCAGAAGGCCCGCGGCAAGCGGCCGCGGGCCCTATTGCATCAAATCCCTACTGCGCGGCCGGTTCCTCGGCATCGCCCTCGTCGGTGAAGGGCGAGGCGCTCGGCACGCACTGCACCGACCAGCCCGCCGGTGTCGGCTGCTTCTGATATTCGGTGATGGCGGCGGTGCACTGTTCGCGCTTGTCGAAGGTACTGGGCAGCACCACCATGCCGCCCTGTGGGCCGGCGATTACCAGATACCAGACCAATGCTGCGGTGGTAGCCATGGGAGTTTCCTTGTTCTGCCCAGTTTGGGCTCTCGCTGTTGTGGGAGTCGCTACGATCCTAACAACTCCGGGGAAATGACGAAAGGATGACCGCCGCGCAGCTTTTCCCCCTCAGATCACAGCCGTGTGATGATGTGGCGGATCTCTGAGTAGGGTTTGCGACCTACGCTGCTCAGTTGGTTGCAAAGCAGTAAAACAACCCGTCGCCGCCAGTACCCTTCAGGGCCTCCTGGCTGCAGCCGCCGCGTGAGGCATGCGAGGAATTCCACGACTTTGCCGCCGCCGAATCGTCGAGCCCGGTGCGGTCGTGGTGACCCATCATCGCCGCCCCTTCGGCGCCGCTCATCGTCCAGTCGCCGCAGGTCTGGTCGGCGATCCTGGTGCCGTCGGGCTTCGACCCGGTCAGCATGTCATGCCGGTTCGGCGTGTCGCCGCGGCCATTGACCACTTCGCCCTTTTCGTCGAGCGCCGTCTGTTTGGTGATGCCGTTGGCGTCGCTGTGCAACGAAGCGACATCGTCGGCGATCTTGACGCCCTCGGCGTTGAACCAAGGACCCTTGCCGATGCGGTCGCGGGCATCCTCGGCGCTGGTCGACAGATAGGCATGCCAGCTCTTGCCGGTGACGCCGGCGGCTTCGGCCAGCGAAGCACAATGCGCGTCGGCACCCTTCAGGCCGCCGAGATCGGTGCCCTTGCCGGAGCCGACACTGGTGATGAAGAAACTCATCTTGGCATCTTGCGAGACGGCCACACCTGATGTCGCGCCGAGAGCGGCCACAAAGGCAGTGGCGGCAACGAGAAGAAGTCTGCGCATATCGATCCTCCGGTTTCGAATGTCCTACGTTCGAAGAACGTAGCCGGAGGGTCTTTTAATCCCTGACATAGGCCACCAAGCGGTCCGGGAGCCGTCAAACCAAGGTGTGAATTTATTCGGGCTGCCTGTAAGCGACGAAGCGGTTGTGCTTGGCCTGGAAGATCAGCCCGGTCTCTTTCAGCTCCGGGCTGGCCAACGGCACGATGCGCTTGGCGATCTCTGAAGGATGCGGCAGCGTCTCCGGATCCTCGCCGGGCACGGCCTGGGCCCGCATGGCGGTGCGCGTGGCGCCCGGGTCGGCGGCATTGACGCGCAGCGGCAGGCTTTGCGTCTCATGCGCCCAGGAGCGCATCATGGTCTCGACCGCCGCCTTCGATGCCGCGTAGGGCGCCCAGAAGGCGCGCGCCGAATGCGCCGCGTTGGACGACAGGATGATGGCCCGGCCGGCATCGGAAAGCCTGAGCAGCGGGTCGACCGAGCGTATCAGCCGCCAGGTCGAGGTGACGTTGATGGTCATCACCTTTTCGAAGGTCTTGGCCTCGACATGGCCGATCGGCGAGATGACGCCGAGCACGCCGGCATTGGCGACGAGGATGTCGAGCTTGCCCCAGCGCTCATGGATGGCGCCGCCCAGCCGGTCGATGCCGGCCATGTCGGCGAGGTCGAGCGGCACCAGCGTCGCCTGGCCGCCGGCCGCCTTGATCTGGTCGTCGAGTTCCTCCAGCCCACCGACCGTGCGCGCAACCGCGATGACATGCGCACCGGCGGCGGCCAGTTCCCTGGCGATGAAATAGCCGATGCCGCGCGAGGCGCCGGTGACGACCGCGACGCGGCCGGTAAGGTCGAGGGTCATGCGAGAATTTCCGTAAGGTCTGGCCTACGCCCCACTGTTCGCCAGCAGCGACAGCGTGCGCACGTTGTCGTGGCCTTCGAAGTCGAGCAGGCGGGTCGGATACTGGCCGGTGAAGCAGGCGTCGCAGAACTGCGGTTGCTCATCGTTGCGGCTGGCCTCGCCGACGGCGCGGTAGAGGCCGTTGATGGAGAGGAAGCCGAGCGAATCGACACGGATGAATTCGGCCATCTCTTCCACCGACATGCGCGAAGCCAGGAGCTTCGATTTCTCCGGCGTGTCGACGCCGTAGAAGCAGGATGCGCTGGTCGGCGGCGAAGCGATGCGCATATGCACTTCCCGGGCGCCGGCGTCGCGCACCATCTGCACGATCTTCTGGCTGGTGGTGCCGCGCACGATCGAATCGTCGACCAGCACCACGCGCTTGCCCTCGATCATGCGGCGGTTGGCGTTGTGCTTCAGCTTGACGCCCATGTGGCGGATCGAATCACCGGGCTGGATGAAGGTACGGCCGACATAGTGGTTGCGGATGATGCCGAGCTCGAACGGAATACCGGCCGCCTGGCTGAAGCCGATCGCCGCCGGCGTGCCGGAATCCGGCACCGGCACGACGATGTCGGCCTCGACCGGGTTTTCCTGTGCTAGCTCGGCGCCGATGCGCTTGCGCACCTCGTAGACGTTGCGGCCTTCGACCGAAGAATCCGGCCGGGCGAAATAGACGTATTCGAAGATGCAGAAGCGGGTCTTCTGCGGCTCGAACGGGAACAGGCTTTCAATGCCCTTGGAGGTGACGACGACCATCTCGCCGGGTTTCAGGTCGCGCACGAAACGCGCGCCGATAATGTCGAGCGCGCAGGTCTCGGAAGCGAGGATCCAGGCGCCGTCGAGGTCGCCCAGCACCAGCGGGCGGATGCCGAGCGGATCGCGGCAGCCGATCATCTTCTTGGCCGTCATCGCCACCAGCGAGAAGGCGCCTTCGACCTGCCGTACGGCGTCGATGAAGCGCGAGTTGAGGTCGCGTTCCTTGCTGGTCGCAACCAGATGCAGAAGCGTCTCGGTGTCGGAGGTCGAGGAGAAGATCGCGCCCTGCTTCTGCAGCGCGCGCTGCACCGTCATGGCGTTGGTCAAATTGCCATTGTGGGCGACAGCGAAGCCGCCATCGGCCAACTCGGCGAAGAAGGGTTGGATGTTGCGCATGCCGGCGCCGCCTGTCGTGGCGTAGCGCGTATGGCCGATGGCGCGGTTACCTTGCAGGCTGTCGATGACGCGCTGTTTCGTGAAAGTGTCGCCGATCAGGCCGACATGGCGTTCGACATGGAACTGGCTGCCGTCATAGGAAACGATGCCTGCCGCTTCCTGGCCCCGATGCTGCAGCGCATGCAGGCCGAGAGTGACGATTGCCGCTGCGTCCTGCCGGCCGAAGATGCCGAACACACCGCATTCGTCGTGGAAATGGTCGTCGGCCTCGGCGGAAAGCACGTCGTCTGCGTCTGCCATCTTAAGCTCCGCTAAAATCGCCATATAATGCGGGTTCGCGTCGAAAGCAACGCGCGCCGTGCAGTCGTTCACACCATCGTCTGTTCAGGCGCCCTTTCGGGGGTCAGTTTGCCGGTGCTGCCGGTGCTGGCTTGGCTGCGTTGTCCGCGGGACCAGCGTCATTGTCGTCCGGGGCCGGCGCATTTGCATCGTCACCTGGTGCCGGCACATCCGCCGCTGGCGCATCCGGGGCGGCCGGAGTCTCGCCACCCGCTTTCGGGCTGAGCTTCTTGAGGATTGCGTTTTCGGTGTCGGCGGGCAGCAGGTTCTCGATCTTGGCGCCGATCGATTCCAGCAATGGCCGTGATTTGGCGTCGGTCACCCAGGCCGGGGCCTTGGCGCCGGCCAGCCAGTTGAAGAACAAAAGCGCCACCGCGACGACCAGGATGCCGCGCGCGGCGCCGTAGAGGAAACCGAGCGTGCGGTCGAGTGCGCCGATGCGCGAATCGATGATCCAGTCGGCGAGCTTCATGGTGATGACGGAGACGACGATCAGCGCGACGATGAAGACGACGCCGGCGGAGGCCGCCATGGCGATCTTCTCATTCTCGATGTAGGGCTTCAGATAGGGCAGGACCGGCTTGTAGAAGAAGAAAGCCGCCGCCGCTGCCGCCGCCCACGAGACGACCGATAGGACTTCGCGCGAAAAGCCGCGAACCATGGCGAGCATCGCCGAGACCAGGGTGAAGCCGACCAGGATTCCGTCAAGCAGCGTAATCGGCATGTCTTTCGCCCCGCTCCGATCTCTTTTTCACGGCTCGGCGAGCCGTGTCATTCTTCTTCGTCCACGCGGCTTCGACGTGAGCCGGCTATGCGCGCGACGAGGTCGGCAAGCTCGGTGGGCTGGAAAGCACCGGCCCCGATCCCTCCGGCAAGTTCCTCGCTGCCCAAGGGCAGAACCGCGCTACCAAAACCCAGCTTTTCGGCTTCCTTGAGGCGCTGCTGCGCATGCGCAACCGGCCTCACGGCACCCGACAGGCTGATTTCGCCGAAATAGACGCAATCGGCGGGAAGGGCAAGACCGGTGAGCGAGGAAACCAGTGCGGCGGCGACCGCCAGATCGGCCGCCGGCTCGCTGATGCGGTAGCCGCCGGCGACGTTGAGATAGACGTCGTGCTGGCCGAAGCGAACGCCGCAATGCGCCTCCAGCACCGCCAGCACCATCGACAGTCGCGCACCGTCCCAACCGACTACTGCCCGGCGCGGCGTGCCGAGCGAGGATTGTGCCACCAGCGCCTGGATCTCGACCAGAACCGGCCTTGTGCCTTCCATGCCGGCGAAAACGGCGGCACCCGGCGATTTGGCATGCCGCTCGCCGAGAAACAGCTCCGACGGGTTGGAGACTTCGCGCAGACCCTTGTCCGACATTTCGAAGACGCCGATCTCGTCGGTCGGCCCGAAGCGGTTCTTCACCGTGCGCAGGATGCGGTAATGGTGGCCGCCTTCGCCCTCGAAATAGAGCACACCGTCGACCATGTGCTCGACCACGCGCGGGCCAGCGATCTGGCCTTCCTTGGTGACATGGCCGACCAGCACGATCGCGGCACCCGTGGATTTCGCATAACGGATCATCGCCTGGGCGGCGGCGCGCACCTGGGTAACCGTGCCCGGCGCCGAATCGGCAAGGTCGGTCCACAGCGTCTGGATCGAATCGAGAATGACCAGGTCCGGCCGCTTGCCGTCGGCGATCGTGGCAAGGATGTCCTCGACATTGGTCTCGGCCGCCAGTTCCACCGGCGTGTCGGCGACGCCGAGCCGCTGCGCCCTCAGCCTGATCTGAGCGACGGCTTCTTCGCCCGAGACATAGACGATGCGGTGGCCTCGCGACGCCAGCGCAGCGGCAGCCTGGGTGAGCAGCGTCGACTTGCCGATGCCGGGATCGCCGCCGACCAGAAGTGCGGAGCCGCGCACGAAGCCGCCGCCGGTGGCACGATCCAACTCGCCAATACCTGAGATGATGCGCGGCGCGTCCTCGATGTCGCCGGAAAGGGTGGTCAGCACCACCGCGCGGCCCTTGCGGGCATTGCGCGTATTGGCGGGCCCCGAGCCGATGCCGCCGGAGGTTCCTTCCTCGACCAGCGTGTTCCATTCGCCGCAGGCATCGCATTTGCCGGCCCAGCGCTGATGCACCGATCCGCAATTCTGGCAGATGAACTGGACGCGCGATTTGGCCATCAGCTGTGGCCTGCCGTCGGATACGCGCACAAAGGTGCTGGAAGGGTCGAGGCCTGTCTCAAAAGGTCACTCAAACCTCTCCGCAATATGATGCTCTTCCGCAAGATCGGAGAAGCGGGTGAATTCGCCGTGGAAGGCGAGCGTCACCGAGCCTGTCGGGCCGTGGCGCTGCTTGGCGACGATCACCTCGGCCTTGCCGCGCATCTCGTTCATCTCGTTTTCCCACTTGACGTATTCCTCGGTGCCAAGCTTCGGCTCGCGGTTCTTGAGGTAATACTCCTCGCGGTAGACGAACATCACGACGTCCGCGTCCTGCTCGATCGAACCGGATTCACGCAAGTCGGAGAGCTGCGGGCGTTTGTCTTCGCGGCTTTCGACCTGACGCGACAGCTGCGACAGCGCGATGATTGGCACGGCCAGTTCCTTTGCCAGCGCCTTCAGGCCCGTGGTGATCTCGGTGATTTCCTGCACGCGGTTCTGCGAGGCCCTGGCGGATGAACCCTGCATCAGCTGGATATAGTCGATGACGATCAGGTCGAGGCCGCGCTGGCGCTTCAGGCGACGCGCGCGGGCAGACAGCTGCGCAATGGAAATACCACCGGTCTGGTCGATGAAAAGCGGGATCTTCTGCATGGTCTGCGAACAGGCGACCAGCTTTTCGAAGTCCATTTCGCTGATTTCGCCGCGACGGATCTTTGACGACGAGATTTCAGTCTGCTCGGAAATGATACGGGTCGCCAGCTGTTCGGACGACATTTCGAGCGAAAAGAAGCCGACCACGCCGCCATTGGCCGCCTTGAACGATCCGTCCGCCTGCTGCGCCGGCACATAGGCCTCGGCGATGTTGAAGGCGATGTTGGTGGCGAGCGACGTCTTGCCCATGCCCGGGCGTCCCGCAAGCACGATCAAATCGGACGATTGCAGGCCGCCCATGCGGCGATCGAGATCGCGCATGCCGGTGGCAAGACCCGACAGATGGCCGTCGCGCATATAGGCGGCATTGGCCATGTCGACGGCGGTCTTGACCGCGTCGGTGAAGCTCTCGAAGCCGCCATCGTAGCGGCCGGTTTCGGCCAGTTCGAACAGGCGGCGTTCGGCGTCCTCGATCTGCTCGGAAGGCGACATGTCGACCGGCGCATCATAAGCGATGTTGACCATGTCCTCGCCGACGGTGATCAGCGCGCGGCGCGTGGCAAGGTCGTAGATGGCGCGGCCATAGTCAGTGGCGTTGACGACGGTGACGGCTTCGACCGCCAGACGCACGATATATTGTGCCACCGTCATGTCGCCGACCTTCTCGTCGGCCGGCAGAAAGGTCTTCAAGGTGATCGGCGTCGCCACCTTGCCCATGCGGATGAGCTCGGCCGCGATCTCGAAGATCCTGCGATGCAGGGGTTCGTAGAAATGGCCCGGCTTCAGGAAGTCGGAGACGCGGTAGAAGGCATCGTTGTTGACGAGGATCGCGCCGAGCAGCGCCTGCTCGGCCTCGATATTGTTCGGTGCCTCGCGATAGAGCGGTTGCTCCGCCACGCCGAATTTCCGCGCTGCCTCTGCCATGATATCCCCGATTTCAAACCCGATCAGTCGCTAGCAGAGGCGATTGATGAGGCATAAACAAACTTTGACTTATCCCGCTTGTGCACACGATTCACAGCGTCGAAAAAATTTGTGCGCGCAGGGTACGAAATTCGATTGACGAATCGAGTGTCGAAGATACCGGCGCGGAAAGAACAAAACAAGAAAATTCCGATGCTTGTCCAACCGGAATCGCCGGACTGGAGCCGCCCAAGTCGCGACATGATGAATCGCTGTTCGGCCGGCTGGCGGGCGAGTTCGAGAGCCTGTCGATAGGAGGCTCTCGCTGCCTCTGTCAGGCCAAGCCGCCGCTGCATATCGGCCCGCGCCGCATGTGCCAGATGGTAGCCATCGAGGCTGCCTTGTGCCATCACGATCTTCGATCGCCGCCAGACCGGCTTGCGGCCCGTCGCGCATGCCAAGGGGCGGCGGCACGGTTCAGCGTGACCACCGGAGAGGGGGCGACGCGCCTCAGCACGTCGTAAACCGGGTCGTGCCGAATTCCTTCAGCACCGATGCCGCCTCGGTGACATGCCTGCGATAGGTTTCCTTGCTGGCGGCGGGCACGGCGGCGACAAATCCTGCGATATAGTTCACTGTCTTTCTCCTGTTGGGTAGTGCTGCTTGACGCTTTGGCTTCTCGGAAGCTCCGAGACCGCCAATGGTCGAACGGCCCAGCCTGGATTCGACATGGCTGCGAAATTTTTCTTGGGCGGCGTTGTCTGAATGCCGTGGCGCTCTATTCGGACGCCAGCCTGTCGCCCCAGTCCAGCCGCCGGGCCAGCTTGAAGTCCGCGCCGTCACGCTTGGTGAACAGTTGCTCCGTGGTCGTGCCGTCTTCCTGGCAAAGCTTGAGCAGAACCTTGCCCGAACCGGATTTCGGCGGTGCGATGATCCGCGCGGCGTGCGAGGCGGCCGGCTGGCGCGACGCGGCGACAAAGATGAATTTCTCGTCTTCCCACGGTACATCGGCGTCCTTGGCCAGCCGGTGCAAGCGCGAGCGGGCGACGCGACGGGAAAAGTGGCACCAGTCGGGCGGGGTAAGCGGGCAGGGCGCCTCGTGCGGACAAGGCGCCAGCAGATGTGCCCCGGCGGCGATCAACTGCGCGCGCACCGCCAGAATGCGCTGCCAGCCCGCCGGCGTGCCCGGCTCGACGATCAGCAATGTGTCTGTCGTCAACTGCCACAGCCGGTCGACCATTTTGGGCAACGATGCCGGCACGATCTCGTCCAGCACATAGGCGCAGGTCACGAGGTCCGCCGGCCGAAGGTCGGCAAGGTCCGTTGTGACGTCGCCGGCACGCCAGACGGTTCGGGTTGTGATGGCATCGGCGGCAAGCGTCTCGCCGACCTTGCGCACGGCCGCACTCGCCTCCAGCAAGACCGCCTGTTCGAGGTCGGGCCAGAGATCGTTGGTGGCCCAAAGCACCGTACCAGGGCCGGCGCCGGCATCGAGCAGGGTTTTCGGCTCGAAGTCCGGCCGGGTCGCGTTCAGTGCGTCGAGACTGGCGCGGACCGCGGCATAGGTCGCCGGCAGCCGCGTCGCCAGATAGGCTTTGACCGCCATGTCCTGCGCCATGTGCAGGCGGCCGTCGCGCAGTTCCGCACGGTAGCGCTCCGACAGGGTTTTCGCCGCTTGCTTCAGCTCAAGCAGAGGGATTTTTTCCAGGATGCGATCGACGGCTTGTCGAAGAGGGGCCGGCAGTTCCAACGCTATGCTCCTCGCGGTGCGAGCACGATGAGCGACGCGCCGGCTATGCAGAGTGCGGCGCCAGCAACATCCCAGCGGTCGGGCCGCACGCCTTCCACCAGCCACAGCCAGGCAAGCGAGGCAGCGATGTAGATGCCGCCATAAGCAGCATAGGCGCGGCCTGCGGCATTGGTGTCGACCAGCGCCAGAAGCCAGGCGAACAAAAGCAGCGAGACGAAGCCTGGCGCCAGCCACAAGGGCGATCTTTCCAGCCGCCACCAGGCCCATACCGAAAAGCAGCCGGCTATCTCGGCGAGCGCCGCGGCGGCATAGAGGAGGTAAGTCATGAAAAAGGCCTCGCGACGATCACAAGGCCTTTTTCAGGGCAGGGGCCGGGAATGGCAAGCGCCAATGGCGAACGGCGTGCCTACTCCGCAACCTTGCGGCGGCGGGCGGGCTTGACTGGCTTCTCGACGGGAGCCGCCTCGCGGCGGCCCAAGTCACGCATCTCCAAGGCCTTTTCGCATTTGGCCATGTAGTCGCGGGTCATCGGCAGCGTGTCGTTCTTCTTGGCGATCTGGAACTGGAAGATGACCAGGTCCTGCCAGCGGAAGGCGGCTTCCGAAGCGGCCAGATAGAATTCCCACATGCGGCAGAAGCGTTCGTCGTAGATGGCCTTGGCCTTGTCGCGGTTGGCGGCGAAGCGCTGGCCCCAGTGCTTCAGCGTGTCGGCATAGTGGAGGCGCAGGATTTCGATGTCGGTGACGACAAGGCCCGACTTCTCGATCGCCGGCATGACCTCCGAGAGCGCGGGGATATAGCCGCCGGGGAAGATGTATTTGCGGACGAAGGCGCTGGTCGCCCACGGAACACCCGACCGGCCGATCGTGTGCAGCAGCATGACGCCATCGGGCTTCAGCAGCGTTGCCGCCTTGTCGAAGAAGGTGCGGAAGTGGTTGACGCCGACATGTTCGAACATGCCGACCGAAACGATGCGGTCGAAGCGTTCGTTGAGTTCGCGATAATCCTTCAGCTCGAAATGGACGTGGCTTTCCAGGCCTTGCGCATGCGCCCGGTCGGTGGCTACGCCATGCTGTTCGGTCGACAGCGTCACGCCCTGGACGTCGACGTCGAACGCCTTGGCCAGATAGAGGCCGAGCCCGCCCCAGCCGGAGCCGATGTCGAGCACGGTCTGGCCGGCCTTCAGCCTGAGCTTGGCGGCGATATGGCGCTTCTTGGCGGCCTGCGCCTCTTCCAGCGTCATGTCAGGCTGTTCGAAATAGGCACAGGAATACTGCATGTCCTCATCGAGGAAGAGCCGGTAGAGATCGCCCGACAGATCGTAGTGGCGCTGCACGTTGCGGCGCGAACGCGAGGCGGTGTTGATCTGCTGCAGGCGGCGGAAGGCGTGGCGCAAGCCTTCGATGGCTTTCGACCAGGTCGCGTCGATGCCGCCGCTGCCCATGTTCTGGAAGGCGATGCGCATCAGCCCCAGCACGCCGCCTTCGAGGATGTCGAGTTCGCCCTCCATGTAGGATTCGGGCACCGCCAGCATCGGATCGAAGGTGATGGCGCGTTCGGCATGCCGGGTCTTGATATGCATGTGCACCGGCTCGCCGCTGCCGTCGCCGAAGATGACTGTCGAGCCTTTTGGCCCGGTTACCTTGAGATTGCCCGTGCGCACCAGGCGGTCGAGAACGCGCTTCAGCAGAATGTTCATAACCAAGTGTCCCCTCACGGTCAGACTGGCTGCCTTAATTCTGCAACAATATATGGGGGTTCGAAAAGTTCCTTTTGGCACAAAAATGCCCGGGCGAGAGGCCCGGGCATTGGTCCAGAACGGCTGGACTACGACAAAGTGATCGGAGCGCTGCTCCCTCGCTTGCCGTACGCGATCAGGCGTTGTCTTCGCCGCCGTCGAACTCGGCATTCGGATCGAAGAAGTTTTCCGGCCGTGCATTGTCGTTGATGTCGTCGCCATAGATGGCTTCGGCGGTGGTCAGCGTCTCGCCCTTGGCCTGGCGCTCGGCTTCGTCGGCCGTGCGGGCGATGTTGAGCGTGACGGTGACTTCGACTTCCGGATGCAGCGCGATCGCCACATTGGTGAGACCGATGGTCTTGATCGGCTGGTTGAGCAGGATCTGGTTGCGGTTGACCGAAAAACCTTCCGCCGTCAGCAGCTCGGCGATGTCGCGCGTCGACACCGAGCCGTAGAGCTGGCCGGTTTCACCGGCGGAGCGAACGGCGATGAAGCTCTTGCCGTCGAGCTTTTCGGCAACCTGGCTGGCTTCCGACTTGCGCTCGAGATTGCGGGCTTCGAGCTGGGCGCGCTGGCCTTCGAACTTCTTCTTGTTGGCTTCGTTGGCGCGCAGCGCCTTGCCCTGCGGCAGCAGGAAATTACGGGCAAAGCCGTCCTTGACCTTGACGGTATCGCCCATCTGGCCGAGGCGGGAAACGCGTTCGAGAAGAATGACTTCCATGGTTTTGTTCCTTTTGTTTGGGCGTCCCTCCATGAAGGCAGGCGCCGAATTCTCTGGAACAGGTCAGGAAGCTTGAGCGCCTTGAGCGCCGGTGTCGCTGTCCTGCCTGTCGCGGCAGTTAGAGGCCTTGACCTCAACTCGGGATTTGATGGCTGAACCGGTCATGCCCGTCATGGCCGGCGAAAGGAACGGGCGGCGAACCGCCCGTTCGGAAGAATTAGCGGACCACGTAGGGCAGCAGGCCGAGGAAGCGGGCGCGCTTGATCGCCTTGGCGAGCTCACGCTGCTTCTTCTGGCTGACGGCGGTGATGCGCGACGGCACGATCTTGCCGCGCTCGGAAATGTAGCGCTGCAGCAGACGCACGTCCTTGTAGTCGATCTTGGGCGCGTTGGCGCCGGAGAACGGGCAGGTCTTGCGGCGACGATGGAACGGGCGCCGGGTCGGGATCTGGTTGATGTCGACCATTATTCTGCACCCCCTTCAAAGCCTTCGCGCGGACGGCGCGGACCACGATCGCCACCGGCGTCGCCAAACGAACGCGGCGGACGATCGCCACGGTCGCCGCGATCACGGTCGCCGAACGAACGCGGGCCACGATCGCCACGGTCGCGGTCGCCGAAGCTGCCGCGCTCGGAGCGCTCTTCGCGCTTCTGCATCATGGCCGACGGACCTTCCTCGTGCGCCTCGACCTTGATGGTCAGGAAACGCAGGACGTCCTCGGACAGACCCATCTGGCGCTCCATTTCGTTGAGCGCTGCCGGCGGGCAGTTGAGGTCCATGAGCGTGTAGTAGGCCTTCCGGTTCTTGTTGACCCGGTAGGTGAGGGACTTCAGTCCCCAGTTCTCGACCCGGCCGACGGACCCGCCATTCGCGGAGATGACACCCTTGTACTGTTCGACAAGCGCATCGACCTGCTGCTGCGAGAGGTCCTGCCGGGCAAGAAACACATGTTCGTAAAGAGCCATTATGTCTTCGTGCCTTTCTTCGTTTCTCTCCCGGTTCCCGGCGGCAAAAGCCTCTGCAACTTCTCTGACCCGCCTGTCCCGGTTAAAGGGGCGGGGAAGAAAGGAGCATTACGAGACGGTCGAGAGCGGAGACACGGGAGGCGGAAGCACTTCTGGCTTCACACGAAGGCTTTGATAAAACCTCCGGCCCTCCGTTCAGCCCCCAGCTGGGACCGGCAGATTGGCGGCGTCTATATAGCAATCCACTGATAAGGCAAGGGCAAGCGGCGGTCCCGATGTCGCAGGGCGCCGGAAAATCAGGCGGCAGCGCCGGAATGGCGTGGTGATTCCGGCAACCGGCCCTTAACCACAGTGTCAGGTTGTGCAGGGTTGAGCCTCGCCGTCAACGGTCGATTCATCATGGAAGGCGCAAAAGCCCGGGCGATCCGCGCAGAACAAGCGGCAAGCATTTCCGGGGGTAAGGATGCTTCTCAACAGATTCTGGCGCTCGAAGAGCGGCAATTTCGCACTGCTGATGGGGCTCGGCCTGCCGGCCATCCTGTCGGCCGTGGCCTTCGCGGTCGACGTGTCCACCGTCATGCGAGCCAAGAGCAACCTGCAGAATGCTCTCGACGCCGCCAATCTTGCCTCCTCGCATCTCGGCGACCTCGACATTACCCGCACCGATGCCTTCGACCGCTATTTTCAGGCCAACATCGCCGGGCATGGCGAACTCGCCAACGCGCAGGCGACGCTGACCGTCGACAGGGGCGTCAACTTCATCAAGACCAAGGCGGCTGCGTCGGCCGACGTCAATTTGAACTTCGGTTTCCTGTTCGGCCGGAACAGACACATCGCCGTCGATGCCTCGGCGGTCGAATCGAACAATCAGCTCGAAGTCGTGCTGGTTCTGGACAATACCGGCTCGATGGCCGGTGCCCGCATGACGGCGTTGAGGACGGCAACGAAGTCCCTGCTGGACACACTCGAGGCGACGAAATCGCCGACGCGCCAGATTCGCGCCTCCCTGGTTCCGTTCGTCACGGCCGTCAACGTCAATGGCGATGAATTCGACCCGTCCTGGATCGACATGGACGGCAAGTCTTCCACCAATGGCGTCAATTTCCCCGTCATCGACGGCAAGCGTCCCAATCATATGGCGCTTTTCAAGCAGCTCAAGGACACCGGATGGACCGCGGCCGGATGGAACGGCACCGGATGGAAGGGCTGTGTCGAGGCGCGGCCGGGCGCTTATAACATTTCCGATACCCCACCTGACCCGGACAAGCCCGACACGCTGTTCGTTCCGTATTTTGCGCCGGACGATCCGGAAGGTGCCCAAAAGCTGTCTAGCTCCTATGGCAATGCGGCCAAATATTACAACAATTCCTATCTCGACGACGCCAGCGACAACACCAAGGTCGCCAAGCTGAAAGGCAACCGCCTCGGTATCGATCTCAGCAGTCTGGCCGACCCTGTGCCACCGGCCGACAAGGCTGCCAAGGAAAAGGTGGCTAAATATGTTGTGCCGACCAACGAGCTCATCACCGAGACGGGTTCCCCCATCACCGTCGGCCCGAACCGCGCTTGCCCGACACCCATCGTCCCCCTGACCGACGATTTCGACAAGCTGCGCAAGGCAGCAAGCGAGATGACCGAGTGGAACGGTTCGGGCACCAATGTCTCCGAAGGCCTGTCGTGGGGCATGCGGGTGCTGTCGCCCGCCGCGCCCTACACCGATGGAGCGCCGTGGAAGACGCGCGGCATCAGCAAGATCGTGCTGTTGCTCACCGACGGCGAGAACGTTGTCTATGGCGCCAGCGAACAGCCGACAAAGTCCGACTACACATCCTATGGCTATCTGGCGGGTGGCCGTTTCGGATCGGACGATCAGACCGCCGCGGCGCGCAATGTCGACGGCTGGACCAAAAGCGTTTGCACGCAACTGAAGAACGAGGACGTGCAAATCTACACCATGGTGCTGCAATCCGACACCGCCGCCAACCGCGCGCTTTACAGTGCCTGTGCATCCGACCCGAGCGGCTACTATGCCGTCAACGACCCGGCCAAGCTGCCGGACGTTTTCCAACAGATCGCCAACAAGTTCTCAAGGCTGCAACTGACGAATTGAGTGTTCGCCCCGCCAGGTCCAGGCTGAATCCGATGGGTCGGCTGATCAACTCGTGTGGACGACGACCTTGTCGACCGTCTCGGGGAAGAAGGCGGGCGCCGCGTGGCGCTTGCCGAACATCATGTCGTACTGGATGAGCCGGAAATCGCGGATCGCCGGGTCGATCTCCTTCTGGCGCGACCAGTCGGGCGTGGCCTCGCCGGCCGGGGTCAGAAGCAGGTTGCGGTCGACGACGCGGTAGCGCTCCCGCATCTCGCCCAGGAAGCCGGTGTAGTAAGGATGGCTGATGCCGGCAGCGGTCAGGATATGATAGGGCAGGAAAGCGGGGCTGACCGCACCCAGGTTCTCGACCGGACCGGAGCGGTTCGACCAGATGATCAGCGGCGTCTGATGATGTTCAAGGGCGGCTTCCGGCGTCGGTTCCTTGCGCGGCGCGACATTGTCCTTCAGGAAGCCGGTTTCGACATAGACCGGTCCCAGCGGCGGCAGATGGTCGCCGAAGAAGGCGATCACGGTGGGGCGGGAGCGTTTCTTCGCCCATTCGACAAGGCGTTCAAGGCCGCGGTCGGCGTCGGCTGAGCCCTCGGCGTAGCTGAGCAGCGACTCGCGCGCCCACTGGCTGATCGGTGCCTGCACTACGTGTGTCGGATTGTAATAGCGGTTCGGCTCGTAGGGACCGTGGTTTTGCAGGCTGACGGCAAAGAAGAACACCGGGTCGTCGCTGGCGTCGGCCTCGCTGATGATCTCATCGGTCATCGCCGCGTCGGATGCCAGCGGCCCGCGCTTTTCCATGGGCGGCAGCGTCTCTTCGGATTTGAAATCGTTGAAGCCGAAATCGGCATAGACCGCGCCACGGTTCCAGAACCAGTTGGTGCCGGGATGGATGGCGCGCGCCCGGTAGCCCTGGCTCTTCAGGAAGGTTGCGAGCGAAGGCGTCGGCGTGCGCACATATTGCTGATAGGGGATGCTGCCGGCTGGCAGGAATGCGTTGGAAAAGCCGGTCAGCGCCTCGAACTCGATGTTGGCGGTCATGCCGCCGAATTCGGGCGAGAACATCGAGCCCGAGCGCAGCGCCCGCACATTGGGGATCGGGTCGGGCGTGATGCTGACGCCGGGCAGCTTCGTCGGATCCCAGAAGGATTCACTCATGACGATGATGATGTCGGGCTTCTCGGCCGGCACCGAGACGGTCACATCCGAGCGGTCGATCGCCGCGATCGCCTTGTCCGTGTAGCCCGGCGGAGCCGAGACATGCGCCATCGGCACGTTGAGCGCGAAGGCGAGCGCAAAGCCGTTGGAGGCATAGTTTTCCTTCTGGTCCCACATGATCGGGATGATCTGCAGCCGATCCCTGGTCCAGGAGAAGGTGGCATAGTCCATGATCGAGACGAAGAAGGCGAGCATCGGCACCGCCAGCGTCAGCCGGGCAAGGCGGCCCTTGTGGCTGAGCGCTGGAACCTTGCGGCGCCACAGCCGCCAGCCATAGACGAGCAGCGACAGGCCGGCGATGATGACGACGACCATGGCGAGCGCGGTCATCGGTCGGTCACGTACCAGAAGCGGCAGCAGCGCGAAGATCTGGCGAGCGTAGAGAAAGTCAGTCGGGTAGAGCGGATCGCCGAGATAATGCGATTTCTGATGGCCGACAAAGGCTAGCGCCAGCGTCAAGGGCGCGACGATCATCAGGCTCTGATGGCTGCGTCCCAGAACGGCGTCGAGACCGATGAGGATCAGCGCGAACACGACGATGGTGGTCCAGCCCGGCTTGAGCGGCTGCAGGAAAAAGGAAACGGTGCCGGCAACGTCACCGCGCACGATCAATTCGATCGCGAACACCAGGATGGCGGAGATCGCGAGGCTTATCAGCCCGTAACGGACGACCGGCCATCTCCGGCCGGGCAGATAGCCGGTGGACGGATCGTCTTCCAGGAATTGAGGCGCAGCTTTGCTGGCGCGTTTTGAACTCTTTGCCACTTTAACTTCCCACCCGGCGACAACCCAAGTCACGCGATTGTCATATAATTGTCACGCAAAGCTAGCGCCTGTGGCGGAAATAAGAAGAGCCAGCGAACGATTCGTGAGCGGTTTTCATCAGGAGTGATCGCCAAAAAGCCCTTTCGGAACAGGCACTCGGCCTACGGTTCGCAACTGGGGCCGGGTTGAACCGGGCTTGACTTGGCGGCCCGCCTTGCGCCACAGGCAGGGAAAATTCGTGTTATCGGCAAGTAAAACCAGTCTTCGGGAGCCCACGCATGGCCGTCGCATTCACCTTTCCGGGACAAGGCAGCCAGGCTGTCGGCATGGGCAAGGATCTCGCCGACACCTTTCCCGAGGCACGCAGGGTTTTCCAGGAAGTCGATGACGCGCTCGGCGAAAACCTGTCGAAGCTGATCTGGGAAGGTCCGGAAGAGACCTTGACGTTGACCGCCAACGCGCAGCCGGCGCTGATGGCGGTTTCGCTGGCGGCGACCAGGGCGCTGGAAGCGCGCGGTTTCTCGCTGAAGGACAAGGTCGCCTATGTCGCCGGCCATTCGCTGGGCGAATATTCGGCCCTTGCCGCCGCCGGTTTCGTTTCCGTCGCCGATGCGGCCCGGTTGCTGCGCATTCGCGGCAACGCCATGCAGGCAGCGGTACCGGCCGGCGAAGGCGCCATGGCGGCCATCATCGGACTGGAGCAGGCGGATGTCGAAGCGGCTTGCACCGAGGCCGCGCAAGGCTCCGGCCATGTCTGCCAGATCGCCAACGACAATGGCGGCGGCCAGCTGGTCATTTCCGGCGCCAAGGCCGCGGTCGAGCTGGCGGCGAAACTGTGCACCGAAAAGGGCGCCAAGCGGGCGCTGATGCTGCAGGTCTCGGCACCCTTCCATTCGGCGCTGATGGCGCCGGCGGCCAATGTCATGCGCGACGCGCTCGCCGGTGTGACGAAGCATGCGCCGGCGGTGCCAGTAGTGTCCAACGTCACGGTGACCCCGACCAGCGACCCCGACGAGGTCGCCCGGCGCCTGGTCGAGCAGATCACCGGCCGCGTGCGCTGGCGCGAAACGGTCGAATGGTTCGGCGCCAATGGCGTCACGACGCTTTACGAGATCGGCGCCGGCAAGGTGCTGTCGGGCCTGGCACGGCGCATCAACCGCGACATCGCGACATCGGCCGTCGGCACGCCGGCCGATGTCGAGGCCGCGTTGGCCGCATTCGCATAATCCACTGGCGATTTGACCCCACCCGTGTGAAGGGTGTTTTCTCAGATCAGGAGACGAAAATGTTCGAACTGACCGGCCGCAAGGCACTCGTCACCGGCGCATCGGGAGGCATCGGCGAGGCGATTGCCCGCGTGCTGCATGCGCAAGGCGCCATTGTCGGCCTGCACGGCACCCGCATCGAGAAACTGGAAACTTTGGCGGGCGAACTCGGCGATCGGGTCAAGCTGTTCCCGGCCAATCTGTCGAACCGCGACGAAGTCAAGGCGCTCGGCCAGAAGGCGGAGGCCGAACTCGAAGGCGTCGACATACTGGTCAACAATGCCGGCATCACCAAGGACGGCCTGTTCGTGCGCATGTCGGACGCCGATTGGGACTCCGTGCTCGAGGTCAACCTGACCGCCGTTTTCCGGCTGACCCGCGAACTCACCCATCCGATGATGCGCCGCCGCCATGGCCGCATCATCAACATCACCTCCGTGGTCGGCGTGACCGGCAATCCCGGCCAGGCCAATTATTGCGCCTCAAAGGCCGGCATGATCGGCTTCTCCAAATCGCTGGCGCAGGAGATCGCCACCCGCAACATCACCGTCAACTGCGTCGCCCCGGGCTTCATCGAATCGGCGATGACCGACAAGCTCAACGACAAGCAGAAGGAGGCGATCATGGCGGCGATTCCGACGCGCCGCATGGGCACGGGTGCTGAAGTGGCGTCCGCCGTCGCCTACCTCGCCTCCAACGAAGCCGGCTACGTCACCGGCCAGACCATCCATGTCAATGGCGGTATGGCCATGATTTGACGGATATGGCGGGCCTGTGAAAAGAGACCATTTCACCTTGGACCTCAGCCATTTTTCGTGTAATGCGGCCCGCAACCCGGCGGTTCGGGCAAAAACCGGTTCGTAGCCGTTGCGTTTCCGGCAGGACCATCTTTCAGCTTGATTAGCGGCATTCTGCCCGCTAACGAAGACAGACAAACAAAAGACGAGGATGCCCCAAATGAGTGACACCGCAGAGCGCGTCAAGAAGATCGTCATCGAGCACCTTGGCGTCGATGCCGACAAAGTGACGGAGCAGGCGAGCTTCATCGATGATCTGGGCGCTGACAGCCTCGACACGGTCGAACTCGTCATGGCGTTCGAAGAAGAGTTCGGCGTGGAAATTCCCGACGACGCGGCCGAGACCATCCTGACCGTCGGCGATGCCGTGAAGTACATCGACAAGGCGTCGGCCTGAAGCTTTCCGCAGTCATCACCGGGGAGGACCTGCGATGAGGCGTGTCGTCGTCACGGGCCTTGGGTTGTTGTCGCCATTCGGCATGGGCTTCGAGCACAGCTGGAAGGAACTTCTGACCGGCCGCAGCGCGGCCAAGCGCATCACCGAGTTCGAGGTGGACGATCTTGCCTGCAAGATCGCCCACGTCATTCCGCGTGGTGACGGCAGCAATGCCACCTTCAATCCCGAGGCCGTGCTCGAGCCGAAGGAATTGCGCAAGATCGGCGACTTCATCCTGTATGGGATTGCCGCCGCCGACGAAGCGCTGAAGGATTCCGGCTGGGAGCCCAAGACACACGAAGAACAATGCGCCACAGGCGTGCTCATCGGTTCTGGCATTGGCGGCATCGAGGGCATTGCCGAGAACGCGATAATCCTCAAGGAGCGCGGTCCGCGCCGCATCAGCCCCTTCTTCATCCCCGGCCAGATCATCAATCTCGTCTCCGGCCAGGTTTCGATCCGGCACGGGCTGAAAGGCCCGAACCATGCCGTGGTCACGGCCTGCTCGACCGGCGCGCACGCCATTGGCGATGCGGCCCGCCTGATCATGTGGGGCGATGCCGATGTCATGCTCGCCGGCGGCGCCGAGGCGCCGGTGACAAGGCTGTCGATCGCCGGTTTCGCCGCCTGCCGGGCGCTGTCGACCGAGCGAAATGACACGCCGCAAACGGCGTCGCGTCCCTATGACCGTGACCGCGACGGCTTCGTCATGGGCGAGGGCGCCGGTGTTGTGGTGCTGGAGGAACTCGAGCACGCCAAGGCGCGGGGCGCCAAGATTTATGCCGAGGTGACCGGCTACGGCCTTACCGGAGACGCCTATCACATCACCGCACCGGCCGAGGACGGCGATGGCGCTTTCCGTTGCATGACCGCGGCGTTGAACCGGGCCAGGCTTGCGCCCGCCGATGTCGACTACATCAACGCGCATGGCACCTCGACCATGGCCGATACGATCGAACTCGGCGCTGTCGAGCGGCTTGTCGGCAATGCCGCGTCGAAGATTTCGATGTCGTCGACCAAGTCGTCGATCGGCCATCTCCTGGGCGCGGCTGGTGCTGCCGAAGCGATCTTTTCGATCCTTGCGATCAGGGACAATGTCGCGCCGGCGACCATCAATCTCGACAAGCCGGAGCGCGAAACCGCGATCGACTTGGTGCCGAACAAGCCTCGCTCCCGCCAGATCGACGTGGCGCTCTCCAATTCCTTCGGCTTCGGCGGCACAAACGCTTCGCTTGTGTTCCAGCGCTACAATGGCTGATCGTCCGGCTGCCGGGCGATGCCTCGGCATGTCGTCAATTTTGCCATATTCGCCCCTACTCTGCCGCGGGGGATTCGTTGAGAGATCAAACGGTAGGGCGAGATGAACACAAATCCGGCGGGCAATGGAGAAGTCGGGCAACGGCCGGCGAACGATACCGGACCGATCGTGCCGAAGACAGCCAGCGAAGCCTTGCGGCCGGAAGCCGGAACGCCGCCGCCGAAGCGCTCGCGCGCTTCGCGCAGCCAGGTCGTCGTGTTCATGAACTTCGTCATCTCCCTGGTGATGCTGATGGTTCTGGCCGCGGGCGCGGCACTTTACTTCGGCAAGCAGGAGTTCACTGAACCCGGTCCCTCGGCCAATGGCGACACCTTCCTGGTCAAGCCGAACACCGGCGTCCAGGACATCGCCGACCAGCTCGAGCGCCGTGGACTGATCAGCGACGCCCGCGTCTTCCGCCTTGGCGTGCGTGCTTTCGGCAACGATTCCGCGCTCAAGGCCGGCGAATACGAGATCAAGCCCCGGGCATCCATGCGCGACATCATGGAGCTTTTGAAAAGCGGCAAGTCGGTGATGTACTCGCTGACCGTTCCGGAAGGGCTGACGGTTGAGCAGGCTCTGCAGCGTATCGCCGATGAACCCGCCTTGAGCGGCGACATGCCGGCGACAACGCCTCCCGAGGGCAGCCTTGCCACCGACACGCTGCGCTTCACGCGCGGTGCGACGCGCCAGCAGATGATCGACAAGCTGGTGGCCGACCAGAAGAAGCTGGTCGACGAGGTCTGGCAGCGGCGCGCGCCGGACCTGCCACTGGCCAATATCGAGGACTTCGTCACGCTGGCCTCGATCGTCGAGAAGGAAACCGGCAAGGGTGACGAGCGTTCGCGCGTCGCCGCCGTCTTCCTCAACCGCCTGGCCAAGGGCATGCGGCTGCAATCCGACCCGACCATCATCTATGGTCTGTTCGGCGGCAAGGGAAAGCCCGCGGACCGCCCGATCTACCAGTCGGACACCCAGAAGCAGACGCCCTACAATACCTATATGATCAACGGCCTGCCGCCGACGCCCATTGCCAATCCGGGCCGCGCAGCGCTTGAGGCCGTGGCCAATCCATCGAAGACCGACGATCTCTATTTCGTCGCCGACGGCACGGGCGGTCACGTCTTTGCGGCGACGCTCGACGAACACAATGAGAACGTCGCTCGTTATCGTGCGTTGCAGAAGAAGCAGGCCGATGACGCGGCCAAGGCCGCCGCTGCCGCTGGTGCAAACGGCAATGCCGACAAGCCTGCTGCCGACAACCCTGCTGCCGACAAGCCTGCTGCCGACAAGCCTGCCGACGGCAGCACCGGTGGCGACAATGGCGACGCCGGCGGCGATGCGGGCGATGCCCAGTAGGCGAAGAAAGGCGTTGCCTGGAAGGCGACAGCCTGACATTTGAAGGAACGCCACGCGTCCGATTTCGACGCACCTACGGCGTGGTTATTTTCAAGCAGCACTTGCCCTGTCCGGAAACTGGTTTCGGGGTGATGCGCCAGGGATGTGCAGGCGACATGAATTTGCAGAGCATGACCGGATTTGCGCGTGCCGTCGCCGAGCACGACGGCACCTCGATCGCCTGGGAAGTCAAATCCGTCAACGGCAAGAGCGTCGAGGTGCGGCTGCGGCTGCCGCAAGGTTTCGAGCGTCTGGAGCCGGCGGTCAGGCAAACGCTGCAGAAGCGTTTCGCCCGCGGCAATTTCCAGGCGACGCTGACCATCGGCCGCGCCGCCGGCGCGCAGGCGCAACCCGTCGTCAACGAGGCGTTTCTGAAGGACCTTGCGGGTCTCGCCAAGCGGCTGCAGGAACAGTTCGGCGTTGCTCCCGCGACCGCTGACGGCCTGCTGTCGCTGCGTGGCGTGCTCGACATTCCCGAAACCGTGGAAACCGAAGAGGCGCGCGCTGTGCTCGACACCGCCATCATGGCCGCGCTCGACGTGGCGCTGAAAGGGCTCGAACAGGCACGGCAAAGCGAGGGTGCGGCCCTGGCTTTGCTGCTGTCCGCCCACATCGACGCCATCGAGGCACTGACGCTGCGCGCGGAGGCGGATCCGTCCCGCGAGACGGCGGCGATCCGTGAACGCATAGCCGAGCAGGTCAGGCTTCTGATGGACGCGTCCGCCAATCTGGATGCGAGCCGCCTGCACATGGAGGCGGCATTCCTCGCCACCAAGGCTGATATTCGCGAAGAGATCGATCGGCTGAAAACGCATGTCGCATCTGGCCGGGCGCTGCTTGAGGGCGGCGGTGCCGTCGGCCGGAAGCTCGATTTTCTGGCACAGGAATTTAACCGCGAATCGAATACGCTGTGTTCGAAGTCGAATGCCGCGGCCGTCACCGCGATCGGACTGGAGCTGAAGGCGGTGGTCGACCAGTTTCGTGAACAGGTCCAGAATCTGGAGTAGCCGATGGTCGCCAAGGAACCGATGGTTCCCAGGGATTTGGGATCCCGCATCCGCCGCCGGGGGCTGATGCTCGTCCTGTCGTCGCCATCCGGTGCCGGCAAGTCGACGATCGCGCGCAACCTCCTGGAAAGCGATTCCAGCCTCGAATTGTCGGTCTCGGTCACCACCAGGCCGCGCCGCGGCTCGGAGATCGAGGGTGTTCACTACCATTTCCGCACGATGCGCGAGTTCGAACGGTTGCGTGATTCAGATGCGCTGCTCGAGTGGGCGGAGGTGCACGGCAATTGCTATGCGACACCGCGCGAACCCGCGGAACTGGCGCTGGCGCAGGGCCGCGACATGCTGTTCGACATCGACTGGCAAGGCGCCCAGCAGTTGAAGGAGAAGATGCGTGCCGACATCGTCTCGATCTTCATCCTGCCGCCGTCGATGAAGGAATTGAAGGCCCGCCTGAAGCGCCGCGCCGAGGATCAGGAAGCGGTGATCGAGACGCGGCTGAAGAATGCCCGCAACGAGATCGAGCACTGGAAGGAATATGATTTCGTCATCGTCAATGACGATCTCGACCGCGCCTTCGCCGAGGTGCGCGGCATCGTCGTCGCCGAACGATTGCGGCGCGACCGCCGGCCGGGTCTCTTCGATTTCGTCTCGGGGCTGCTGGACGAGAAAACCGTCTGATTGGCTTCAGTGTGTCATGCCGTCGACCAGGATCAGATGGCGGCTGAGCGCGGCGTCGCGCACATCCAGCGCTGCAGCATACTCAGCGGATGCATACCAGCGCCGTGCCTGCTCAATGTCAGGAAATTCGACAACGATCAGCGGTGTGGGATGCCACTCGCCCTCCAGCGTATCCACCTGGCCGCCGCGTACGAGATAGCGCCCGCCATAGTGGGCAATGGAAGCCGCGGCACGCGAGCGGTATGTCTGGAATGCCTCGTGGTCGCGGATGGTGACATCGGAAATGATATAGGCAGGCATCTGGCTTCTCCGGCATGCTCGCCAGCCTATCTATGCCTGCATCGTCGCGATTCCAGAGCTGCCGGCGCTAAGCCGCATTGGTCAGCCGCACAAATTCCTCGACACTGAGGGTTTCGGCGCGGCGGGTCGGATCGATGCCCGCACGCTCCAGCAGGGCCTCGCCGCCGAGGCTTTTCACACTCTGCCGCAGCATCTTGCGGCGTTGGCCGAAGGCGGCTTCGGTGACACGGCCGAGTTTCTTGACGTCAGCCGGCAGGGGCGTCGGGCGCGGCTCCAGATGCACCACAGAAGAGGTGACCTTGGGCGGCGGCGTGAAGGCCTGGGGAGGCACGTCGAAGGCGATCCTGGCCTTCGTGCGCCAGCCGGCCAGCACCCCAAGCCGGCCATAGGCGTCGCTGCCGGGCTCGGCGACGATGCGCTGGGCAACCTCACGCTGGAACATCAGCGTCATCGAGGCGTAGAAGGGCGGCCAGTCCACGACCGTCAGCCACCGGACGAGCAGTTCCGTGCCGATGTTGTACGGCAGATTGGCCACGATGCGCACCTGACCGCTGGCTCCGGCGACCGCGGAGGCGAGGGCGGCGAAGTCGGTTTTCAGCGCATCGCCGGAAACCACCTCCAGCCGGCCGGGATAGTGAGCGGAGACTTCGGCCAATGCCGCCAGGCAGCGCTCGTCGCGCTCGATGGCGACGACCCGGAGGGCGCCGTTGGAAAGCAGCGCTCTTGTCAGGCCGCCAGGTCCCGGCCCAACCTCGATCACCGCGGTGTTCGTCAGGTCGCCCGCGCTGCGTGCGATCTTGCCGGTCAAATTGAGGTCGAGCAGGAAGTTCTGGCCAAGCGCCTTTTTCGCCTGCAGCCCATGGCGCTCGATGACATCGCGCAGCGGCGGCAGCCCGTCGATGCTCATGCGTTCGGACCCCAAACGGAATCGCTCATGCCGCCGCGGCCTTTTTGTCGGTGTCGGCGAGCGTTCTGGCGAGCTTCAATGCGGCGATCAGGCTGTCCGGTCGTGCAGTGCCCCTGCCGGCGATATCAAAGGCGGTGCCATGGTCCGGCGACGTGCGGATGAAGGGCAGGCCGAGCGTGACGTTGACGGCATCGTCGAAGGCCAGCGTCTTGGCCGGGATCAACGCCTGGTCGTGATACATGCAAAGCGCTGCATCGTAGCCTGCCCGCGCCCGCGCATGGAACAGCGTGTCGGCCGCCAGGGGGCCGAAAGCATCGATGCCCTCGGCGCGCAGGATGTCGACTGCCGGCCGCACGATATGTTCGTCCTCCAGACCCATCGAACCGCCTTCGCCGGCATGCGGATTGAGGCCGGCAATGGCCAGCCTCGGCCTGGCGATGCCGAAGCGGCCGGCGAGGTCGGCCGCGGTGATGCGCGCGGTCGCGACGATCAGTTCGGTGGTCAGGGTCTTCGGCACCTCCGCCAGGGCGATGTGGATGGTGACGGGAACCGTGCGCAGGTCCGGGCCGGCCAGCATCATGACGGGCATTGCCTCGACGCCACTGTGCCGTGTCGCCAGATGCGCCAGATATTCGGTGTGGCCGGGAAAGCGGAAACCGGCATCGTAGAGCGGCTTCTTGGCGATCGGGCAGGTGACCACGGCGGCGGCGTCACCGGCAAGGCAGGCGGCGACCGCGCGATCGATTGCCTCGACGGTTCCGGCCGCGTTGGCCGGATCCGGCCGGCCGGGGCTGTCGATGAACTGGGCTGCCAGTGGAACGATCGGCAAGGTGCGGGCGAAAGCCTGCGCCGCCTGTGCCGGTGTCGTCTCGACGATCGGCAACGACACGCCCAGCCGGCTTGCCCGTGAGGCGATCAGCGCCGGATCGGCCAAAAGATAAAAGGCGGGCAGGCCGACCGCCTCGCGCGCCAGGAAGGCGGCGATGGCAATTTCGGGGCCGATGCCGGACGGATCGCCGACGCTCAGCGCCAGCGCGGTCATCGCGCTCTTCACGTCAGCGCTTGACGATGCGGGCTTTCGCCTTCAGCTCGTCGACATATTTCTTGCTGAGATCGTCGGCGGCCTTGTCGTTCGAGCCTTCGCTCTGGAACACCATCTGGGCCGTCTTGTCGTCGGACACTTCGCGCGACGAGCAGATGCCGATGAACTCGACGCCGCGCTCGGTCTCGCGCGTGGTGGTTGCTCCACCGACCTTGGTCGCCTTAATCTGCTCGGCCCAGTCCGGCGGCAATTGCGGCGCCAGCACCCGGCCCAGATCGCGAACGGTGACGTCGATCAGGCCCTTGGCGAATTCGCGCGTCGTGTTGCAGCCGTTGAAGCGGGCGCGCATGGCATCGGCCTCGCGCTTGCGCTTGGCCAGCGTCGCGCTGCGTTCGGATGCCGGGACGACGAAGATGACCTGCTGCAGCATGTACTCGGTGGCGCTCGGTTTGGCACCGCCCTTGTCGAGCATGCGCCTGACCGCATCCTGCTCGGTCACGCTGCCGCCTTCACCGGAACGGTAACGCGCGCTCAAAGCCTGGTTCCAGGCCATCTGGGCGCGGATGAATTCCTTGAAATGATCCTTGCCGACGCCGGATTTTTCCATCACGCCATCAAGCTGGCCGAGCTGCATCTTGTTGTTGGTGGCAAAGCGCTGATAGGCCGCCTCGACCTGAGCGTCGCTGATGCGTATGCCAAGCCGCCTGGCTTCGGCAAGGCGCAGCGTCTGGTCGATCATTTCCTGGGCGGCATCGCCTTTCTTGCGCTGCAGCTTCAGGAAGGCGGCGCGGTGCGCGATATCGCCTGACGTGACTGGTACGTCGTTGACGACGTATTTGATCTCGCTGGCGAAAGCCGGCGGCGTCATGATCGTCATCGACACGGATGTCGCCGCCACAAGCAGCGCGAACCCTGCTGAAAAGAGGTATTTCCTCATCATTAGCATCCCAATTCTATCCCGGTTCCGCCCATTTCGTCCTCTTCCGGGTGCGCGAATCCGTGCCAGCCCTATGCGGCGAAACGATGTCTCGCCGGCTACTGGATGGAGTCGATCGCGGTGGTCGACGAGCCGAAGTCGCCGAGCGTGCGGAACGACAGGTTGAAGCCGATACTCTGCGTCACTTCCCTGGTGTTCAGGTCGCGCGACTGCGAGTACGTCATCAGATAGGTGAAGCAGGAATCGTTGTAGGCGAAGCCGACCCCATCCTTGACCAGCAGGCTTTGCTGCAGATCATAGGTCCCTGTCCCGAACACGCGCCAGTTTTCGGCAAGATGCGTGGACGCACCGAGCGTCACCTCATGCCGATCGGTCGTGAAACCGTAGAGCGGCTGGGCCTGGATGAAAGCGTACTTGGCGCTGAGCGACACCGGCAGGCCTGAATAGGCTGCCTTTACCTCGGCGCGGCGAACCTCGAAAGTCTGTTCGTCGAAGCGGCCGCTGACGGAAGCCGCGAACCCGTTCGGGCTGCTGATGCCAAACAGGCCGACATAGTCGGACTTGGTGTCCTCAAGGCCCGAATAGGCGCCGACATTGACCAGATCCGGCGCGGCGAAGGAGTTCTCGCCGCCGATCTGGTAGGATTGGCCGAAAATGGCATTGGTGCCCCAGCCGTTGATATAGGAGCCGGAGTAGCGGAAGCCGACATTGGCGCGCGAGCCGCCTTCGATGCGGTCATAACCGGAGAATTTGTCGCGTTCGAACAGGGTGGTCGCGTCGAACACCATGCTCTGGGCGTCTTCATTCGGAATGGCGAGGCCGCCGACATATTGTTCGTTCGGACGCAGGAACAGCTGCGCCATCGGCTCGACGACGTGGCTGGAGCCGCTGGCCATGGAAAACAGCAGTGGCCAACGCATCTCGAGCCCGGCGGTTGCCATGTAGCGGGCGAACGACGAACGCATATCGTCGTTGGCATTTATCAGCGGATTGTCCGCCATATGGTTGACCGCGGCGAGCGAACCCGATGACGCATTGAGATAGTCGACGTCGCCCTGCAGCGCCAGCAGCGGTGTCAGCACCAGCCCGTCGTCGGTCACGAAAGTCCGCTTCCATTCGGCCTCGGTGGTGAGGCGGCCGGATTCGCCTTCGATGCCGCGCACGCGCTGCACGGGCGTGCCGGCGTTGTAAGGAACGTTGAAAGTCTCGTCGAGATCATCGCGGCGGATGACTCGCGTATTGACATTGAGCGACAGTTGGCCGCCGGCGACCGACATGTCAGGAATATACGCGTAGTCGAGCGACGGCAGCACCCAGGGCTGCTGGCCGCTTCGCGCGGCCGCATTGTCGTTCGGCGTGTCTTCCTGCACATCGAAGTGCATGGCGCGCACGTCAAAATAGTTACGGCCGTTGAGACCAGTCAAATAAACCGACGACTGGTGGACGGCGGCGTTGTATTTGTTGATGTTGTAGGTGTTGGAGAAATTCTTGTCGGTCTGCAGCAGCACGTCCCAGCCGAAATTCCAGCGTTCGTTGATGGCGAACTGCCCCTGCGTGCCCATCATGCCGCGGAACTTGTTCGGATCGCCTGCCGCTCCCGAATCGACGTTGTGGCCACCGGAGGTCGGGAAAGCGGTGGTATCAAGGAAGGCGTCCGGATCGCGCTGCTGAATTCCGGCGATCTTCAAACTGTATTGGCCATTGTTGAAGCGCTGGCGCCACTCGGCCTCGCCGAGGAAACCCTGCTTGGTATAACCGCTTCCCGACACCGTCAGGTCATATGTCGGCGAAAGCGCGAAATAATAGGGAACCTTGACGCTGTATCCCAGATGGCTGTTGTAGCTGATGCCCGGGATCAGGAAGCCGCTCTTGCGCTTCACCGTCGGGTCGGCGATCTCGAAAGCCGGCAGGTAGGCGAGCGGAAAGCCGAAGAATTCGAAATTCGCATTCTCGAAGCGAACCGTCTTCTTCTCGCCATTCCAGATGATCTTCCTGGCTTTCACGCGCCAGGTCGGAGCCTTGTCTGGCTTGTCTTCGCACGGTTCGCAGGCGGTATAGACGCCATTGTGGAAGGTGGTCAGCACGCCGCCCATGCGCTCGGCGCTTTCAGCGGCGAAATAGGCCTTGTCGATGGTTTCGACGCGCAGCGCGTTGACGAAACCGTCGGCGAAATCGTCGGTGATATCGATATGCTGCGAATTGATCTTGGTGCCGTCGCTGTTGACGATTTCAACATTGCCGGTGGCAACCATCCGCTTGGTGTTGCGGTCGTATATGACCTTCTGGGCGACGAGGCGGTTGCCGCCATAGTCGATCTGCACACCACCGACGGCGGTCACCGTCTGGTTGTCGTTGTTGTAGACCAGCGTGTCGGCCGCCAGCAACATCTGCGAGCCGGACGGAACATTGGTCGCCATCTTGCCGACTTCCTGCGCGAACGCGGGCAACGGCACGGCGCAGGCAAGCAGGCACGCCAAGGCGCTCGCCGCATAAAGGCGCGCCAAATGGGCCTGCCTGCTGCTGGGCAAGAACGCCTCCCTCACTAGCCGTCTTCCTTGTATAGCAGGAAAGTCACCCCGAAGAACATAGCTACCACGACTGGCACCGAGGCGGCTATGGCAGTCGGCACGAACCCCGCCACGCCGAATGCCTTCACCAGCACCGAAACGACATAAAGCAGAAACCCGGCAACGACGCCACCCAGAATCATCGTTGCCGATTGTCCCATCCTCGCAAATCGCATTGAAACTGTTGCCGCAATCAGCGTCATGGCGACGAGGAGGAACGGCAACGCCACCAGCGAATCAAACTGCATGGCAAACGCATTTGCCTTGAGGCCGAAGGAACGGGCAACCTCGATTTTTCCGGGCAGATCGTAGAACGGGATGGTCTCCGGGCGCGCCAGCCGCTCCTGCACGAATTCAGGCTTCAGATTGGTCGGCACACGATCGCTTGCAGCGGGCTGGATGATGCCGTTCCTGAAGGTCTTCACATCCTGCAGTTCCCAATATCCGTCCCGCAGGTAAGCGCGCGCGGCGTCCTTGCGCTCGACGATGTTGCCTTGCTGGTCGAGGACGAAAAAGACGGCGTCGGCCATCTCCATGCCTTGGTCGAGGATGGCCCGTGCGCCGATGATGGTGTCGCCGGTGCTGGTCTTCTGACGAATCCAGGGGGCGGCGTCGGCCGAAACCGTATTTGATTTGCCGGAGCGCAACTGGGTTTCGATCTGTTCGGACAAGGAGAAGGCGTGCGCGGCAAGCGGGTTGATGAGCCCGACCGACACAAGACCGAACAGCAACGCGCCGATGCAGCATGGCAAAAGGAATTGCCAGGCGGAAACACCGGCGGACCGCGCGATGACCAGTTCGTAGCGGCGGTTGAGCGAAACCAGTGTCGCCATCGCCGAGAACAGGCCGACAAACGGCACGGTCTGCAGCATGATCATCGGCATGCGAAGGCCTGAAATGGCCACCGCCGTTCCGTAGGTGAAGCCGGGCAGGCCGGTGGTGCGGCCGGACAGCTCGGTGAAATCGATCAGGAACACCAGCGCCAGCAGGCCCAGGAAGAACCAGATCGTGATCGTCACGTAGCGGAAGAAGAAATAACGACCCAGCGTCCAGCCCATCAGCCGATCCCCTGACCTGAGGTGCCGCGCCTGGACCAGCGCAGTTTGAGGGCGTTCCAGCCGTCGCCGACGCGGCTGGCCAGATTTGTCATCCAGTCCGCCCAGGCCACCGGCAGTTCCATGGTCCGGTTGGAGACGATGAACCAGATCGCCACCGCGGAAGCCACTATGGGCACGCCATAGACCATGTAGGCATATTCCGGCACTTCATCGGCTTTGCTCGCGGCAAAGAAACCCAGCCAGCGCACGAAGAGGGATATGGTGATGGCCGTGATCAAAGGATTGACGCGTGCCTCGCGATGCGAGCGCGCGTCCCCGGCGACCGCCAGCGCGATCAGCGCGAACACCATGGAATACAGCCATTCCGAAAATCGTTGGTCGATCTCGGCCCGGTATTGCTGAGGGGTCTGCTGGAAATTCTTGTCGTTGGGACTTGGATTGAGCAGATACTGGGTGGTCTGGTCCTTCGGCATCAGCGTCACTTCGGAGGCCGCCGCCATGAAGGCCGACATGTCGAAAGCGTAGGAGGTGAATCGGATGACACTGAGGTCGCCGGTCAGCGTTTTGCGGTGGATGACGCCGTCATTCATCATCAGCACCTTTTCGCCGCCCCGTTCGACGACGCTGCCGGTCTTGGCATAATAGACGAGATTGACGCCTTCCTCGCGCGAATCGGCGACGAAGATACCGCCCAGCCGATTGTCCGGAAGCCGCTCGCCGATCTGCAGGAACAGCCCGTCCTCGATCTTGCGGAATGTGCCCTCCTGGATGATCAGCGACAACAGATCGGCGCGCGATTGCGCCACCAAAGCGCGGTTCTTCTGCCGTGCGTAAGGGTCTATGCCGTTGTCGACCGCAAAGGAAAATACGCTCGCCGCGAGGGCCAGAAGCATGATTGGCCGCACGATCGTCCAGCGCGATGCGCCGGCGGCGTTGACGACGGCGAGTTCGGAATCCGAATTCATGACACTGAGTGTCTGTGCGACCGCCACCACCAGCGCGAAAGGCACGACGATCGGAACGATCGAGGGAAGAATGAGCGCGGCGACCTCGAAGAAGGTCAGCGACGACTGGCCGCTGTCGGTAACCAGGTCGATCTTGGCCAGCACCTGCGTGGTCCACACGATGGCCAGCGTCCAGACCAGCGCTGCCAGAAAGACCACGAAAGTGCGGCGCATGATGTAGCGTTCAACGACCTTCATGAAGGCTTTACTCGATTTTCTCGAACGGCATCATGCCACCACGCTAAGGGTAGCTGCACGGCGACGCCCGCACAACTGGCTCCGATGGGCTCGATCAGGCAGGCGATCCGGTTCCCGTCCCACGTCGCTGCCGCGATGGATCGGAGTGTCGGAGGGAATGGATAAGAAAGGACGAACATCGATGGTTAACAACAGGTTGCGGCATGAAGCGGGGCCGTGCCGCGACGAATCGCCATCGATTCCAACTGTCATATGGGTAGCCATTTTGGCAAAGTCTTGCCAAATGCCGGAAAACGACCAAATGTCGCGGATCGCTTCAAACGCTTCGCGCGCCATCCCCGAAAGCAGGACATGATGAACCCGAGACCATCAATCGCCTTTGCGAAATTCGCCGCGCCGCAGACGGCGGCGAACAGGAAGGGCACGGTCTTCGTGCTGTCGGCGGATGACGGCGGCCTGAGCGATGCGGCCAGGGCTTACGATCCCGGCAAGACACTGGAACGGGCCTTCCCGGTGGCCGAATTCACCGGCAAGTTCGCCGGCGTCGTCGAGATACTGGCGCCGGAAGGAGCGTCGCTCGACAGGTTGGTCGCGATCGGCGCGGGCAAGGCGGCGGGGCTCGATGAATATGCCTGGCTGAAACTTGGTGGCATCGTTGCGGCGTCGCTGCGCAAGGCAACCGACGTTGCCGTGGTGCTCGACCTGGTCGGCGCTTCGATTGATGGCAAGGACGCCGCCAACCTTGCGGCGGGCATCCTCCTGCGCAGCTATTCCTTCGACAAATACAAGACCAGTAAGGACAAGGATGACGCGAAGGCCGATCCGAAGAAGCCGGTCAAGATAACCATCCACACCGCCGACCCGGCAGGCGCCAAGAAGGCCTTCGCCGATGCCGGGGCGGTGATCGACGGCGTGCTTCTGGCGCGCGACCTTGTCAACGAACCGGCAAATATACTGGGACCGGTCGAGTTCGCGGCCCGCGCCAAGGAACTGGAGACGCTCGGCGTCAAGGTCGAGATCCTGACCGAGAAGGAGATGAAGAAGCTCGGCATGGGCTCGCTGCTCGGTGTCGCGCAAGGCTCGCCCCGCGGCGCGCGCATGGCCGTCATGCAGTGGAACGGCGGCAAACCCAAGGACAGTCCGATCGCCTTCGTCGGCAAGGGCGTCACTTTCGACACCGGCGGCAATTCGATGAAGCCGGCTTCGGGCATGGAGGACATGAAGGGCGATATGGGTGGCGCTGCCGCCGTGACCGGCCTCATGCATGCGCTGGCCGCGCGCAAGGCAAAGGCCAATGTCGTCGGCATTATCGGCCTGGTCGAAAACGCCGTCGATGGCCATGCCCAGCGTCCCGGCGACATCGTCACCTCGATGTCGGGCCAGACCATCGAGGTGCTCAACACAGACGCCGAGGGGCGTCTCGTGCTGGCCGACGCGCTGTGGTACTGCAACGACCGCTTCCAGCCGGAATTCATGGTCAATCTGGCGACGCTGACCGGCGCCATCATGGTCGCGCTCGGCTTGCACTATGCCGGCCTGTTCTCCAACAATGACGAATTGGCGCAGAGGCTTGCGGCGGCAGGGCAGGCGACGCAGGAGCGGCTGTGGCGCATGCCGCTCGGCGCCGAATACGACAAGCTGATCGATTCCAAGAACGCCGACATGAAGAACATTGGCGGCCGCTATGGCGGCGCCATCATCGCAGCGCAATTCCTGCAGCGTTTCGTCAAGGACACGCCCTGGGCGCATCTCGACATTGCCGGCACCGCCATGGGCTCGCCGTCGAACGAGATCAACCAGTCCTGGGGCTCGGGCTTCGGCGTGCGGCTGCTCGACCGGCTGGTGCGCGATCACTATGAGAGCTGACCCGGATCCATGGCCGACGTGCTGTTCTACCATCTGACCGAATCGACCCTGGAGGAGGCGCTGCCAGGCCTGCTCGAGCGCAGCGTCGATCGTGGCTGGCGCGCCGTGGTACAGACCGGCACCGAGGAACGGCGCGACGCGCTCGACCAGCATCTGTGGACCTTCCGCGATGATTCTTTCCTGGCGCACGCGACCGATCGCGAGGCTTATCCCGACGAGCAGCCTATTCTGTTGACCACCGGCGACGGCAATCCCAACGAGGCCAAGATAAGGTTCCTGGTCGACGGCGCCGTGCCGCCCGACCTTGGCGGGTATGAGCGCGCCGTGTTCCTGTTCGATGGCCATGACACCGCCCAGGTCGAGGCGGCGAGGGGGCATTGGAAGACGATGAAGGACGCGGGCCATGCCGTGACCTACTGGCAGCAGACTTCGGACCGCCGCTGGGAGCGCAAGGCTTGATGCTGCAGGGAACAAAGGCCCAAGCGCGCCGCATAAACCCGTATCGATGCGGCGCGCCTTCTGCGACCTGACGCTGCTCTCGTGCCTTGATTGGCCCCTCATTCGCATGGCGCGGACCAACGGTTATTTTTTCGGGAAAGGCGCCAGCGTCCATTCGATGCCGTAACATCGTATGCGCATAGCGGCACATCGGCACAACCGGTCTGGGGGCACTGCAAAACGGTCGCTTAATCCTTTGTCGATTGGGCATGGATCGACCTGGAAGCGGTCGACCGCTTCCAGGTCGAAATAGCCTACTGCCCGCCCATTTCCTTCTTGAATGTGTCGAAATCGACCTGCATGCCGTTGAAGATGGTGCTCCAATGGCGGGTTAGCGCGGCCATTGCCACGGCTTCCTGGATCTCCTCGTCGGTAGCGCCGGCGCGCTTGGCGTCCTGCGTATCCGACCAGATGCAATAGTTGCATGGAATCTGCGCCGCCACTGCAAGCGAGATCAGCGACTTGACCTTTGGCGGCAGTGCCGTCTTGTCGCTGAGCTCGATGGCCTTGACCTCGGCCCAGGCGCCGGGCAGACCGGCCTTCGGAAACTGCTTCACGAAACTCGGTACGCCGCCCATGGTCGACTGGATATCCTTGAGGGTAGCATCATAGTCGTCGGCATAGGCAGGTGCCGCGACCAGGGCCAGCGCACAGCCGGCGACAGCGAGCAGGCAGCCGTGGTGTATCGATGAAAGCACGGATGAAGGAATGCGATAGTTGGACATGACATTCTCCTCTGGTTTTTGTTAGCCTTACGATGTAAGGTGATGCGGAAAATGAACCTTACAGTGTAAGCTGTCAAGCGGCGCGATGGACACGTCAATCAAAAAAAAGCGAGTGCGCGGGCGCCTGTCGCGCGAAATGATCGAGGACGCGGCCTTCGAGGTGATCGAGAAGGAGGGACTCGCCGGCTTTTCGATGCGCAAGCTGGCGGCGGTACTCGGCTGCGAGGCGATGAGCATCTACCACCATTTTCCTTCGGTGGCGCATTTGCACGAAGCGCTGGTCGACCGGCTGGTCGGTGCTCTTGAAATGCCGGATGCCGACCTTCCGTGGCGGCAAAGAATGCGCATCGCCATCGAGGATTTTCGCCGTATCGGCCGCGACCATCCCGCCTATGCCACCTTTTTAGTTACCTACCGGATGAACTCGCCGGTCTGCCTTGCCTGGCTGAACGGCATTCTTGGTCTGTTCAGGGATGGCGGCTTCGACACCGAACTCAGCGCGCGGCTGTTTCGCGCCGTCGGCTACTATCTGATGGGTGCCGTGCTGGATGAGAATGCGGGCTATGCCAAAGGTCCGTCGGCGGTGAACACGGTCAGCGACGAGCAACTGGCCCGGGATTTTCCCGACGTCATGGCCGCCGGCCGCTTTTTCGGTACCGCCGAATTCGACAAGACATTCGAGCTTGGCCTCGACATGCTGCTGGACGAGATGGAACGCCTGCGCGACGGTGCCGGCGCTGGCCAGTTGTCCGGCAAGGCGTGAATACGAGGTGAGTGTCTGAATGCGCTTTCTGTTTGTCCTGATCCTGCTCGCCGGCACCGGCGTGGGCTTCATCTATCCCTGGGCGATGACCAATTTTTCCGGCCGCGAGATCGGCACCTGGCGGGTCTATGAGCAAGGCCGCTTCAAGCCGTTGAGCGTGTCGCTCTCAAGCCGCGACGCGCCGGTCCGCGTCCTGGTCGACCTCACCGCGCGGGCCGAACGCATCGTTTCGCAGCAGCGCACGGTGTTGACGCTGACCGCCGGCACCAATGGCCGCACGGTGCTTGCCTCGACGTTGCAGTTCAACCATGTCGACAATCCGCGCCAGGCCAGCCCGCAGCTGCCCGACAAGATCTTTCGCGACGACGCAGGCGTCATCGCAAGCGTCAATTCCGGTTCATACCTTTTCACCGTCGGTCCGGGCGACGCCGAGGACATACCGATGCGGGCCGTCGATCTCATCCTGCGCTCCGGTGTCGGCGAAACCGACCGGCGTGCGCGGCCGGTCGGCTTCGCCCTGATGGCGGCCGGCTTGATCGGCTTCCTGTTGTCCCTGCGTTCCGGCGGCGGCCGGCCGGGCAATCCGAACTCGCAACCACCGCCGCCGCGTTGGGGCAGGGGTTGACGGATGTCGCCCAAAAGTGTGCAGCGGTTTTGGGGTAACGACATGCGTAACGGCAACAGATCATGAACTACCGCCACGCCTACCACGCCGGAAATTTCGCCGATGTCGTCAAGCACGTCGTGCTTACGCTTTTGCTTGAATATCTCAAGCAGAAGGACAAGGCATTTCGCGTCGTCGACACCCATGCCGGCATTGGCCGCTACGATCTATCCTCGGTCGAGGCACAGAAGACCGGCGAGTGGCTGGGCGGCATCGGCAGGCTGATGGATGCCTCGTTCGATACCAGGGCGGCCGCGCTGCTGGCGCCCTATCTGGACGCGGTGCGGTCGCTCAATCCCGGGGACAGCGTGAAGAAATATCCGGGCTCGCCGCTGCTCGCACGCCATCTCCTGCGCAAGCAGGACCGGTTGTCGGCGATCGAACTGCACCCGAAGGACGCCGCTAGGCTGAAGGCGGAATTCGCCGGCGACTTCCAGGTGCGGGTGATGGAACTCGATGGCTGGCTGGCGCTCGGAGCGCATTTGCCGCCGAAGGAGAAGCGCGGCCTTGTGCTCATCGATCCGCCCTTCGAGGAGGAGGGCGAGTTCGGCCGCCTCGTGGATGGGCTCATAAGGGCACACAGGCGCTGGCCTGGCGGCATCTATGCGCTGTGGTATCCGATCAAGGACCGCAAGGCGGTGATTGCCTTCAGGAAGGCACTGAAGCAATCCGGCATCCCGAAAATCCTCGACATGGAATTCGAGATTAGGCCGGCCTCTTTGGAACCCAGCCTCGATGGCAGCGGCATGGTGGTGGTCAACCCGCCCTTTACGCTGGAAGGCGAATTGCGAACCGTGCTGCCGGCCCTGCACAAATTGCTTGCCGTGGAAAAGCCGGCGCACTGGTCGCTGGAATGGCTGGTTGGAGAGTAGGCTGCCTTGGCTTTCGACCTCGTCGGGCGGCGCTGCTATGTTTTCGAGGAGGCGTCCGCGTGCGTCGATGGCGTGACGCCGGACAATCGCCGGCTCTCGCGTATCAGATGAGCCTGATCCGAGTAGCCGGCTTCGACCGCCAGCACCGCGGTTGAAGCATCGCCGGACATTTGCCTCAGGCGCCGGTAGCGATGAAAGCGCAGGATGCGGTCGAGCGTCTTGGGGCCATAGCCGAAACTTTCCTCGAAACGGCGACGCAGCGTCCGCTCGCTCATATGCAAGGTGCGCAGCAGGAACGGCACCAGCGGCCTGTCGGCCGGCAGTCCCTGGTCGACAACGTCAAAGGCAAAACCCATGGCCGCATCGGGCGCACGGTGGTCTTGCGTGTATGCGCCGATCGCCTTCTCCAATTGTCCCACCATGCCGGCGAGATCGGGCATGGCGCGGACACCGCCTGCCAGATGGCGCGCCCGCGCCCCCCAGAGGTCAGTGAGGTCGAGGCGTTCTCCGACGATCTGGTTGGCCGGCACGCCCAGCCAACCGGCGGCCGCCCCCGGCCGGAATCTGAAGCCGACAATCGTCGCCCCTGACGGCAGTATCTCGATCTGCGGCTCCCGGTCGGGTCCCGCGATCCGGAATCTGCCGTCGATCCACTGCAGGTCGATCGTCGCATCCGGCGTTATCACGACCGGTGGAGCGTCACGGTCCCGCATGCGGTGGACCCAGACGGACGCGAAAGCGGCACCCAGCCGCCTGTCTGCGGGGCGTTCCTGGAAAGAGCCGGTGGTCTGGGCCAGTACCGCTTCCATCCCTTCAGCCTTCGTCAGCCTGCCCGGCCCTGGTCTTCTCGTCGGCTCGTCGTTCTGGTCCACGGTCTCAGCCATTTTGGCCGAAATCTTCAATGCGGGCCGCTCCCGCCATGGCAAACCAGCCTTTCGGTGCCATTCGCAACCACTTCGGCACCAAGGTCACCGATACCGTGCAAGTCCAGAATATAGAAAGGAGAAACCAAAATGAAAGCTCGCATCAGTGTCATCACGCTTGGTGTCGATAATCTGGAGGCGTCGCTCGAATTCTACCGAAACGGACTGGGGTTTCCGACCGAAGGCATCATCGGCAAGGAGTTCGAGCACGGCGCCGTCGCCTTCTTCGATTTGCAGAACGGCTTGAAGTTCGCGATCTTCGAGCGCTCCAACATCGCCCATGACGCCGGCGTCGCCCAAACCAGCCGCAGCCCGACCGAATTCACCATCGGTCACAATGTCCCGAGCAAGGCCGAGGTCGATGCCGTGATGGCGCAGGCCATCAACGCCGGCGCGCGCCCCGTCAAGCCCGCCCAGGACACATTCTGGGGTGGCTATGCCGGCTATTTCCAGGATCCGGATGACCATCTCTGGGAAGTCGTCTTCAACCCTGCCTTTCTTCCCGAGGACTGAACCCTGGCAGGCATCTGGCAGGAGGTTGGCATGTTCCCTCAAACGGTTCAGGTGCTGAGCACGCTTCTGATCGGCGGCGTGTTTGTATGGGCCGGCGTCGAACATTTCGTGAAGTTCAGGGCAATGGCCGAGTATCTGGCCGCCCGGCAATTTCCGGCCCCGGCCTTCCTGCTCGCCGCGGGTTCGGCGTTGGAGATCGTCGCCGGCTCCTTGCTTGCCATGGGCATTGCGGTGCCTTTCGCCGCCGGCGCGCTGGTCGTGTTTACGCTGGCGGCGAACATGTTCCTGCTGCGGTTCTGGGCCTGTGAGGGCCTGGAACGGCAGACGTCGCGATCCGCCTTTCTGGTCAATTTCGCCGTGATTGGCGGATTGCTGCTTGCGGCAACCGTCTAGTCTTGTTCTGGAAACCATTGTTTCGGCAACCGCTTGACCGCCGCCGAGCGAATCCGCACAGTGCGCGCAATCGACCTTGAGAGGCTGCCATGACTCGCTTCGCCAAATTCGCACTTGCCGCTCTGATTTCGCTCTGTACCCCGTTTGCCGCGCCTCTCGGTATCACCCAGGCGGCGCAGGCGGCCGACCTTGCCGTCTATTCCGACGACGATGGCGGCGTCTGCGGCCAGCCCTGGGTGCTGAGCAAGATCACCAGCCGCTTCTCCTACCAGGTGCATCACGTGCCGCACCTGCCGGATGTGCAGATCACCGATTTCCGGCGCATCCACCAGCATCGCTATCTGCCGGCCAATGATACCTGGCCGATCGGCCGCCGCTATTGCGGCGCCACCGTCAGTCTCTCCGACGGGCGCGACCGGACCATCTGGTACCTGATCGAGGAAGGCCAGGGCTTTGCCTCGATCGGCGACAATGTCGAATTCTGTGTCTCGGGCTTCGACCGCTGGATGGTCTATAACGGCCGCTGCCGCGTCCTGCGCTAGACGCAGCCTCCCTTCCCGATAGCTTTGACGCCTGCGGCTCGATCAGCCGCAGGCGTTTTGTCGTGTTGACAGAAGACGCGATCCATTGCATAGAGATGAGACAGACCTGTCTCATCATCAGGAAAGCACCATGGCGCCGCCAACGCCCTCCGACAAACGCCAGCATGTCATCGAAACCGCCTATGCGCTGTTCAAACGCGCCGGCTTCCATGCCACCGGCATCGACCGGATCATCGCCGAGGCCGATGTGGCCAAGATGACGATGTACCGGCATTTCCCAAGCAAGGACGAGCTGATCGTCGCGGTGCTCGACCATCGCGCCAGGCGTTTTGACGATCAGCTCGACCAGCTTGCCCAAAAGAGCATCACGCCAGAGCAGAAAATCGCAGAGATTTTCGACTGGCATGGGCGCTGGTTCCGCAGCCCGGATTTCCACGGCTGTCTGTTCGCGCATGCGCTGGCCGAGTTCGGCGATCCCGGGCATCCGGTGTTCGAGGCTGTCGCCAGGCAGAAGAATGGCCTTCGGCAGCGCATGCGATCGATCCTGTCGGAGGTGATGCCGCGCGGCCGGGCCGAGAACGTGGCGACGACGCTGTCGATGCTGATCGAAGGTGCCACCCTGATGGCGCAGATGGGTCAGGCGGATACCGCATTGCGTGAAGCCCGCAAGACGGCCCTGGACGTCGTCGCCGCCTCGCGCAGACCGCAATGAGCCCGCTGGTCATCGGGCTCGCGCTCTTCGCGGCGATCCTGCACGCAAGCTGGAACGCTTTCCTGCGAACCGGCGCCGACAGGTTGTGGACCGTCACCGTCATGAGCTTCTCCAGCACGGCGCTGGCCGTTCCGCTGGCCATCTTCAACGGTTTTCCAGCCACGTCGGCCTGGCTCTATGTCGCCCTCTCGGCCTGCCTGCAGGTCGGCTACAGCGTGTTCCTGGTGGCCGCCTACAGATATGGCGAATTGGGACAGGTCTATCCGATTGTTCGCGGCAGCGTGCCTCTGCTCGTCACCCTTGGTGGCTTCCTGCTCGCCGGCCAGCAACTCACCGTTCTGGAGACCGTCGGCGTTGCCCTGGTCGGCGGCGGCATCATGGGTCTGTCACTCGGGCGCGGAAGAGCCGCCACGACATCGATCCTCTACGCGCTGGCAACGGGAGCAATCATCGCCGCCTATGCGACGGTCGATGCGATCGGCGTTCGTGTGGCGGGCAATGTCGGCGCCTACACGGCCTGGGTGCTGCTGGCCTATGGTGCATTGCTGCCGGCGACCTTCGTTGCTTGCCGCGGCCGGCTTGCTGTCGACCCGCGGGCGCCTGAAACCTGGAAGGCACTGGGCGGCGGCCTGTTCGCGCTTGTCGCCTATGGCGTCGTGGTGGCGGCCTTCGCGCTCGGGCCGGCCGGCCCGATCACCGCGATCCGCGAGACCTGCGTCGTCTTCGCGGCCTTCATCGGCCGGCTGTTCCTTGGCGAGACGCTGACGCCCCGCCGGGTCGGCGCCTGCGCCATCGTGGCGCTCGGCGCCATCTGCCTCGGTTATCAATCGTGACGACAATCTGAACTTTCGGGCTATCGACGGCAGGCAAATCGGCTAACCTGGGCACCCGAGAGCAACACGTCACTTTCGGGAAACCTTCATGGACCTTGCCACCATCCTTGCCTTCGCGGCAGCCTTCTTCGTGTTCGCCGCCAGCCCTGGCCCCGACAACATGACCATCGTCGCCCGCACGATCTCCAGCGGCGCCGCGTCGGGCATCGCCTATGGCGCCGGCACGGTGGTCGGCATCCTTATCTTCCTGGTGCTCGCAGCCCTCGGCCTGTCGATCATTGCCGCCAAGATGGCAATCGTCATGACGGTGCTTCGCTACGGCGGAGCGGCCTATCTGATCTGGATGGGCATCAAGCTGTGGACGGCCGTGCCCGTCGTGCCGGAACTGCAGCCCGTCTCACGGCGGCGCGGGCTGCTGACGATCTTCGCCACGGGTGTCGCGCTCAATCTCGGCAATCCGAAAATGCCGCTGTTCTACGTGGCGCTGTTGCCCAACGTGGTCGGGGCTTCGCTCACACCAGCGCATCTTGGCATTCTGGTCGCGGTGATCCTGGCTGTCGAGATTGTGGTGATCGGCGGGCATGTTCTCCTCGCCGGCCGTGCCCGCAGTCTGCTGCGCACGCCCAGCATAGTGCGCCGGGTCAACCGCGCGGCAGGCGGCGTCATGATCGGCGCCGGCGTTGCCGTGATCACCACGCGCTAAAAGCAATTCCAGGAAAAGTGTGAAACGGCTTCCCGGGAAAAGCGCATGGCGCTTTCCCGGGGGAATTGCGTCAACGCAAAGTGTTAGAAGTCGCTCGGTCGCAGCGCCTATTTCCTGCGTTGCGTCACTTCGGCCTGATCGATGATCTTGCGGAGAAAAGCAATGTGGCCGCGAAAGGCCCGCCGCCCAATTGTCGTTGCCTTGACCCGGGTCTGCGGCCGTCGCCCGACGAAAAGCTTTTCGACATCGACATAGCCCGCTCTGGCCAGCGTATCGATGTGCGCTCCGAGATTTCCGTCGGTCGTTTCGATCATGGCCTTCAACTGGGTAAACTCCAGCGCCTCGCGCTTTTCCAACGTGTTCAGGATGGCCATGATCCTGAGCCGTATGCTCTGATGGATGATGTCGTCGGCGCTCACCGATAGGCTCTACTGCGGCAAGGCCCTGGACCGTCGCAACATAGCGCGGCGATTGCGGGCAACGGTCCTGTCTGTTGCCTTTGTGTGACCGAAATCAAATCGCCAGCTCCTGAATTTACGCAGAATACTCTGACTTGCAGAGTTGTCTGTCAATCAGCCGCTGGAGATGGAACTGCGCTTGACAAGGTGATCTTCAGATTGGTCGTCGCGTCGCGCTCGTGATCCGCATGGATCGCTCACTCGTAGAAGATGATTGCTTCGATGAGGTGGCAGGTCGTGATATTCCCGGACGAAGATCATGCGTGAAGCCGCTCGCTAATCTTCGCGGCTTCATGGCGGCTTCGCATCGAGAATGCCGGTGTGAAATTGCTGGCGATATAAGAAGATCAGCAGCGGATTTTTGCGATGATGAGTGCGATCGTGTGTCGATCTCAACCAAAATTTAAGCTGAGAAAATCATACCATTGCTTCGCTGGCTAGCGAGCCGCGAGTCAGATATGCATTGCGCGCCGGGGTCATTCACGGCCAACGGCATAACGTGAAGGGGCATGACATGGCTAAGCAGTCATCTAAAGCGCCGGCATCCAAGGCATCGGCAAAGAAAGCACCCGCAAAAGCAGTCGCGGCGAAGGCCGCAACAGCAGTGAAGAAAGCAGCGCCTGCGAAGGCGGCGGCCAAGCCCGCGGCAAAGGCAGCACCGGCCAAGAAGCCGGTGGCGGCCAAGGCTGCGGCAAAGCCGGCAGTGAAGAAGGCGGCGCCCGCCAAGGCAGCGGCAAAGCCCGCAGCGAAGGCAGCACCGGCGAAGAAGCCGGCGGCCAAGGCAGCAGCGAAGCCCGTGGCCAAGAAAGCAGCGCCCGCCAAGGCTGCGGCAAAGCCTGCCGCGAAGGCAGCGGCAAAGCCTGCCGCGAAGGCAGCGGCAAAGCCGGCCATGAAAGCAGCAGCGGCCGCGACCAAGCCCGCGGTAAAGAAAGCCGCCGCGCCGAAGGCCAAGGCAGCGCCTGCGAAGGCGAAGGCTCCGGCCAAGAAGTAGATGGATCGTTGGGGCGTCGCGTATCCCTTCGGGGTCCGCAAGGACGCTCTGACGCTCTGGATCGAAGCTGTCCGGCAGCGGGTTCAGCCTTGAGGGCTGAACATCGGGATGGGATCGAGGGGCAAGCAAAGCGAGGCGCCGGTTGGCTGCCTCGCTCGCTCCTTGGATCGTCTCCTTGCCGCGGTCGGCGAAGGCCTGGGTGCGATGCCTCGGGTTCGTGAGATGCGAATGCAGGTTGAATCCCGTCAACCTGCCGTCGTCGCTCGTGTTTCCAGCGTACCAGTCCGTAGGCTTGTCCGGGATGTCTGGAGCGGAAACCGCCACCGGTTTCTGGCCGCTGTTTTCTCGCGCTCTGGCGGTTGATCGCAAGCGCCTGTCCAGTCAACACTGGACGCCTGCAAACAGGAAACCGATCATGCCGAAGCTGCTCTACGCGTCCGCCTCTCCTTACAGTTCCAAGGTAAGGATGGCCGCGGCCTATGCCGGGATCGCGATCGATCTGGTGCCGGTCAAGACCGAGGACAAGCCGGCCGAACTGATCGGCGCCAATCCGCTTGGCAAGATCCCGGTGCTGGTGCTCGACGATGGCCGTTCCATTCACGACAGCCGCGCCATCACCCAGCACCTCAACCGGATTTCGAAGAACGCGTTGTTTCCGCGCAATCCCGACAAGCGGCTGGAGGCGGAAGTGCTGGAGGCACTGGCCGACGGCATCTGCGATTGCGCGCTGTCGATGGTCTATGAACGCCGCACCCGGCCCGAAGAGATGGTCTATCAGCCCTGGCTCGACCGGCAGTGGGCGAAGATCGCCGCCGCGCTCGATCTGCTCAATGCCAACCCGCCGAAACTACCGAAGAAGATCACGGCCGGTCAGATGGCGTTGCGCGCTTGCCTCGGCTATCTCGCGCTGCGTTTCGCCGGCAAGTGGGAAAAAGGCCGTGGCCGGCTGACTCGCTGGGCAGCACGTTTCGACGAAAAATTTCCGGAGCTGAAGTCGGCGGTTCCGGCCTGAGCGGCCGACAATAAAAAAGCCGGGCGCGAGGCCCGGCTTTTTCGTGTCGTGGCTTGAACGACTTAGAACTTCATACCGAGGCCGAAGGTGACGCGGTTGTCGGTGGCCTTGACCTTGCCGATACCATCGAAGCTCTTGCTGCCGAAGTCGGTGTAGCGGTACTCGACACGGCCGAAGACGTTGTCGGTCAGCTTGATGTCGGTGCCGACGCCGGCGGTCCAGCCGATCATGGTGGCGGTGTCGCTGGCAGGAATGACCGAGTCTTCCACCTTCAGGCTTCTGCCGGCGAGACCGCCGGTGCCATAGAGCAGGATTTCCGGGGTCACGGCGTAGCCAAGACGGGCACGCAGCGATCCTTCGAAGCCGCCCTTTGAGTTGATGCCGTTGTCGTCACCCTTGACGCCGTTGTAGCCGAGTTCGGCTTCACCGCCGTACACGAAGTTCTCCTGCTGCCACTGATAGCCGCCGAAGACGCTGCCGACGAAACCCTTGGTGTCGGTCGAAACGTCGAAATCCTTCTCCTTGGTACGGCCGCTGAAGCCGTAGCCAACGTTAAGACCGACATAGGGGCCGGCCCAGGATGCGACAGGCAGTTCGGCGACCGGTGCGGGTGCCGGGGGCTCTTCCTGGACGACGTCTGCGGCATAGGCAGTACCACCGAGGGCGAAGAGCCCGAGCGCAACGGCCAGCGGCCGTGCGAATTTGAGATTGGCTTGCATTGTTCTTTACTCCTTAAGCCACAGGACACAGGCTTGTTTCTCACGATCGCCATCAACCCGTCCGGGGGGTGAAACGGATCTGGCGTTCGTCGGTTCCAAATGTCGTGTCAAAATGAGGCTGAAGCGAACCTGAACTTGGGTCATTACCCGGCGCGAATGAGGCGGAACCTTGACGTTGCATCTTCGCAACAGCGAAATGTCAGCAGCCATTTCATGCTGCGCTGCACACCGCTTGGTGCAAGGAGTCCAGCGTCCTATATTGCGTTCCGGCGCTCCCGACTCCAAGACGAGTCGGCATGCCGAACCGAGCGTTTCGCCACAATGCAGCCCCAAGTGCGAATGCCGTTTAACGCATGCCGAGCCATATTTCGTCGGCGCCGTGTTTTCGGGCCGAAATTGAGGATTGACAGCAGATGAGCAAAGCCATTGCCGCGGCCCTGGTGACCGGCGGGGCGAAACGGGTCGGCAAGGCAATTGTCGAAGACCTCGCCGGCCATGGCTTTGCCGTCGCCATCCACGCCAATAGCTCGCACGACGAGGCGGATGCCTTGGCCGCGGGGATCAATCGGTCTGGCGGCCGCGCCACCGTGGTTGGGGCGGATCTGACCGACATGAGCGCCGTCAGCGGCCTCGTCGGCCAGGCGCAGGCCGCGCTGGGTCCAATCTCGCTGCTGGTCAACAATGCGTCGCTTTTCGTCGGCGATTCCGTTGAGGATTTCGATTGGCAGGCCTGGGACCGCCACTTTGCCATCCACGTGAAAACGCCGGCGCTGTTGGCGCAGAATTTCGCTCGCGCCTTGCCTGAAGGGCGCGAGGGGCTGATCGTCAACATCATCGATCAGCGCGTCTGGCGGCCGACGCCACGCTACTTCTCCTACGCGTTGTCGAAGTCGGCTTTGTGGACCCAGACGCAGATGCTGGCGCAAGCGCTCGGCCCGCGCATTCGCGTCAACGCGATCGGGCCTGGCCCGACACTGAAGAATGTCCGCCAGGACGATACCGATTTTGACGCACAGCTCGCTGGCCTGATCCTGAAGCGCGGCCCGGAATTGCCGGAATTCGGCGCCACCATCCGCTATCTCTGGGATGCGCGCTCGGTCACCGGCCAGATGATCGCGCTCGACGGCGGCCAGCATCTTGCATGGCAGACGCCCGATGTGACAGGCATGACGGAATGAGTCCTTTGGATCACAAAAACAAGGCGCGTGGCGGCGCCGATGACCTGCCTCCCGAAATCGACCTCGAGGACGAGGCGCTCGAGGAGATCGTCGAACCGACAGGCCCGGATGTCGCCTTCACCGCCATCGACTGGACGCCGCATGCCGGCGATGCCGAAGGCATGGTCGGCGCCGAGGTGATCCAGACCTTGGTCAAGCGGCTGCCCAACGCGCCCGGCGTCTACCGCATGATGAACGCCGCGGGCGACGTGCTCTATGTCGGCAAGGCACGCAGCCTGAAGAAGCGCGTCACCAACTACGCGCAAGGCCGGTTCCACACCAACCGCATCGGCCGCATGGTGCGCGAGACGTCGACGATGGAATTCGTCGTCACCCGCACCGAGATCGAGGCGCTGCTGCTCGAAGCCAATCTTATCAAGCGCTTGCGGCCGCGATTCAACGTGCTGATGCGCGACGACAAGTCGTTTCCCTATATCCTTTTGACCGGCGACCATGTCTCGCCCGGCATCTACAAGCATCGTGGCGCGCGCTCGCGAAAAGGCGACTATTTCGGCCCGTTTGCTTCGGCCGGCGCCGTCGGCCGCACCATCAACTCGCTGCAGCGCGCCTTCCTGCTGCGCAGCTGCACCAACTCGTTCTACGAGAACCGCACCCGGCCGTGCCTGCTCTATCAGATCAAGCGCTGCGCCGGCCCTTGCACCGGCGAAATCTCGCATGAGGGCTATGCCGAACTGGTCGCCGAGGCGAAGGATTTCTTGTCCGGCCGCAGCCAGAAGGTGAAGACCGAGATTTCGGCCGCCATGCAGCAGGCATCTGAAGACCTCGATTTCGAACGTGCCGCCATCTATCGCGACCGGCTGGCCGCCCTGTCGCATGTGCAGAGCCATCAGGGCATCAACCCGGCGACCGTCGACGAGGCGGATGTCTTCGCCATCCATCAGGAAGGCGGGCAGGTCTGCATCCAGGTCTTCTTCTTCCGCACCGGCCAGAACTGGGGCAACCGCGCCTATTTCCCGAAAGCCGATCCTGCCCTGGAAGGATCGGAAGTATTGGGCTCGTTCCTGGCGCAGTTCTACGACGACAAGCCGACGCCGCGCGCCATCCTTCTGTCGCACGGCATCGAGGACCAGGAATTGCTGGCCGAGGCGCTCTCGACCCGCGCCGGCCGCAAGGTTGCGATCTCTGTGCCGCAGCGCGGCGAGAAGAAGGACCTGACCGACAATGCCTTGCAGAATGCGCGGGAGGCGTTGGGCCGCAGGCTGGCCGAAACCTCGACGCAAGGACGGCTGCTTGCCGGTTTCGCCGAGACCTTCGGCCTGGCCAAGCCGCCGGTGCGCATCGAGGTGTACGACAACTCGCACATCATGGGCACCAATGCCGTCGGCGCCATGGTTGTCGCGGGACCGGAAGGGTTTGTGAAAAACCAGTACCGGAAATTCAACATCCGCTCGACCGAGATCACCCCGGGCGACGATTTCGGCATGATGCGCGAGGTGATGGAGCGGCGCTTCTCGCGGCTGCTCAAGGAACATGGCGATGTCGCGCCCGACGACACGGCCTCGGCGCAAGCGGGCGATGATGTCGAAGACGACATCTCCGGCAGCTTCCCGGCCTGGCCCGACGTCATCCTGATCGACGGTGGCCAGGGCCAGATGACGGCGGTGCGCAAGATTCTCGCCGATCTCGGCATCGAGGACCGCGTCGTGGCCATCGGCATCGCCAAGGGCCAGGACCGCGATGCCGGCCGCGAGCGTTTTTTCGTCAAGGGCAGGGATTCCTTTTCACTGCCGGTGCGCGACCCCGTGCTCTATTTCGTCCAGCGGCTGCGCGACGAGGTCCATCGCTTTGCCATCGGCTCGCACCGGGCGCGGCGCAAGAAGGAGATGGTCAAAAGCCCGCTCGACGAGATCGCCGGCATCGGCCCCGGCCGCAAGCGCGCGCTGCTGCTTGCATTCGGCACCGCCAAGGCGGTCAGCCGTGCCGCGATCGAGGATCTGAGGAAAGTCGACGGTATTTCCGAACAGGTCGCCAAACTGGTCTACAATCATTTTCACGAAAGTTAAAAAATTCAGCACTTTCAGCTGGCCAGTCGAATCTGGCCTGTTGACCCCCTACATTCGCTTCTGATTTGAGTACGCAGGCAGAAAGAGTCCACCAGATATGGCCCAGCGCGCGTTCAACCTGCCCAACATGCTGACCTATGCCCGCATCATTGCGGTGCCGCTGGTGGTGCTGTGCTTTTTTCTCGAAGGCCATCTGAAATCGAGCGACTTCGCCCGCTGGTCGGCGCTGGTCATTTTCCTGCTGGCGTCCGTCACCGATTATTTCGACGGCTATTTTGCGCGCGCCTGGCAGCAGACCTCCAATATCGGCAAGATGCTCGACCCGATCGCCGACAAGCTGCTGGTCGCGACCTGCCTTTTGCTGCTTGCCGCCGACACCGATCGCCATGCCGGCATTGCCGGCTGGTCGCTGTGGGCGGCCATCATCATCCTGTGCCGCGAGATCCTGGTTTCTGGCCTGCGCGAATATCTGGCGGCGCTCAAGGTCTCGGTGCCCGTGACGCAGCTTGCCAAGTGGAAGACCACCATCCAGATGGTCGCTATCGCTTTCCTGCTGGCGGGACCGGCCGGTGACAAGATCTTCCCGCTGACGACGCAGACCGGCCTTGTGCTGCTGTGGATCGCGGCACTCGTCACACTCTACACCGGCTACGACTATTTCCGCGCCGGCCTCAAGCACATCATGGATGAGTGAAATGACGACCCGCCTCATCTATTTTGCCTGGGTACGCGAACGGATCGGCATGCCTGAAGAGCATGTCGAATTGCCCGCCGGCATCGAGACGGTCGCCGATCTCTTGCGCTGGCTGCAATCGCGCGGCGAGGGCTACGAACATGCGCTGCAATATCCCGACGTGATCCGCGTTGCCATCAACCAGGAACATGTCGACCACCGCGAAAAGATATCGGGCGCGCGCGAGATCGCGCTGTTCCCGCCGATGACCGGGGGCTGACACCGTGTCGGCCGTCCTGGCGCTGACCGTGCGCATCCAGCGCGAGGATTTCGACGTCGCCGCCGAGATCGCCGGACTGACGGCGGGCCGCACCGACATTGGCGCGGTGGTTTCTTTCTCCGGGCTCTGCCGCGATGAGCAGGGCGCGCTCACGGCACTGGAGCTCGAACATTATCCTGGCATGGCGGAGGCCGAGATCGGCCGTATCGCCGCCGAGGCGGTTGAGCGCTGGCCGCTGCAGGGCCTCACCGTCATCCACCGCCATGGCCGGATTCGTCCGGGCGAGAATATCGTGCTGGTGGTGGCCGCCTCTGCCCATCGCCAGGCCGCGTTCGAAGCGGCGAACTTTCTCATGGATTACCTCAAATCGCGCGCGCCCTTCTGGAAGAAGGAGCATCGCGCCGATGGTTCTGAAGGTGGCTGGGTCGAGGCCAAGGAAACCGACGCGCAAGCGGCAGAGCGCTGGAAGTCATCGTCCGAATAAATCCCGTCGCAGCCATGTATTGACCGCAATCCTTTGGCCAATTGCGTGAGGTTGATCAGCCCCGGGGATTGGCAGTCCGGGCAAGGGAGGCGGTCATGCTGGACAGGCTCGCGGAGTTCTTCGTCTTCGGTTTCGTGCCTCTGGTCGTCGGCATCCTGGCGGTGCCGGAATTGTCCGTGGCCGCTGAAAACGCGGTGAGGGGCGAGGTGATCTATCGCGAGCGCATCGCCCTGCCGCCCAGCGCCGTGCTTTCCGTCCAGCTCGCGGATGTTTCAGTAGCCGATGCACCGGCCAGGATCATCGGCGAGCAGACTATCAAGCCGGCCGGCCAGGTGCCGATCAGCTTCGAGATCAAACTCGATCCGTCGGTGATCCGGTCACAGATGACCTATGCGCTGCAGGCGCGGATCACCGTTGACGGCAAGTTGATGTTCATTTCCGATGTGCGCCATCGGCTGGACCCGCTGACCGACGCGCCGCAGACCATCATGCTGAAGTTGGTGGCGTCAGGCACCGAGCCGGCGGCTTCCATCTTTGGCCAGCTCTGGGTGGTCGACTATGTCGATGGCATTGGCGCCATCACCGCGCCGCAGGCGACGTTCAGGATCAGCGAGGCCGGCAAGGCCGGCGGCAGCGGCCCCTGCAACACCTATTTCGCCACCGCGAAAGTCGATGGCCAGGCGATCGCCATCAGCGACGTCGGCTCGACCTACAAGGCCTGCGCGCCGGAGGTGATGGCCGAGGAAAAGGCCTTGTTCGATGCCTTGGCCAAGGCGGCGTCATACAAGGTCGACGCCGGCAAGCTCGCCATATCGGACAAGGACGGCCACGAAATCCTGCGCTTCAGCGCCGCGAGTTAGCGCTTAATTCGATCGCCCGACACTTTCCGGAATAATTCGGGCAGGAGAAGCGTTTCTCTCCCAGACATGGCGGGTAGGCAAAAGGGATATTTTCGAATGTCCCTTCGTTGAAGCCGCCAGACCTGCTGCGGCTTGTTCTGGCCTTAACTCAAAGGAGTCCAGAGATGAAAACGCACGCGCTTATCCTTGCTGTCACAGGCGTATCGCTCCTTGCTCTCACCGGCCTTGCGAAGGCGGACGACCATCTGTTCAATGCCCTTCAGCATGGCCTCAGCGCCGATGGCCGACCCTTCCAGACCAACAAGGCCGGCCACAGCGGCGATCTGGCGCCTGGGCAGGGTAGTCCGTTTGCAGGTGCCGACACCCAGACACCGGCCACCGACACGGCGGCAGCGAACGCCCATGCGAACGTAAAAGATCGTCAGCCGAAGTGACCAGCACCGCCACTGCGATGCGCAGCGGCGTTGGCAGCGAGACCTGACCATTGCGTCAATGAAAAAGGCCGGCGAAATGCCGGCCTTTTTACGGGGTACAAGGTGCGACTGTCGGCTCAGCCGACGATCTCGGTGTCCGAGAACCAGTACTTGATCTCCTGCGCGGCGGTTTCCGGCGCGTCGGAGCCGTGCACCGAATTTTCGCCGATCGACAGCGCGTGCACTTTGCGGATGGTGCCTTCGTCGGCGTTGGCCGGGTTGGTGGCGCCCATCACTTCGCGGTTCCTGGCAATGGCGTTCTCGCCTTCCAGCACCTGGACGATCGTCGGAGCCGACGACATGAACTCGACCAGTTCGCCGAAGAACGGACGGTCCTTGTGGACGGCGTAGAAACCTTCCGCCTCACGGCGGCTCATCCAGACGCGGCGCGAAGCGATGACGCGCAGGCCTGCATCTTCTAGCATCTTGGTGATGGCGCCGGTGAGGTTGCGCCGGGTTGCGTCCGGCTTGATCATGGAAAAGGTGCGTTCGAGCGCCATTGGTCGTCCTTGTCTGAGAATGGAATTGAGAGTGGCGGGCTCTATACAGGCCGCCCCGCCCATTGCCAAGGGGTGAGGAGCGGTCCCGAAGCGGACGGAAAGCCAATTGCCTGGCGTTCCGAGCGACGAATGGTGAAGCCCTGTCGGCCTTTGGGCGGATTGAAAGGTCCAGTGCATCTTTCAAGGGGTTTGAACGCCCGAAGGGCAGGGACCGCGAGCGAAGGACCGGAGCAGTGGGCGCTTCCATGTCAGGCCGGCAAGCCGCCAGGGCGAGATCAGACGGCTGCACAGCAACGCTTTGCTTGCTATAGTCACGCGTCGGCGCCGCGCTGAAGTCGGCCCGAATGGAGACAACACGACCATGGCAGACGATCGTCAGGACCGCATTCGCAACCGCGCACACCAGATCTGGCAGGAAGAGGGGCAACCGGCCGGTCACCACGAACGCCATTGGCACCAGGCGGCCGCCGACATCGATCGGGAGGATGCGGGTAAGCCGTCGGCAGCCACGAAGCCGGCCAAGAAGGCCCCTGTCGCCAGCAAGGCCAAAGCCGCTCCCAAGGAAGAAAAAGCTGCCGCGAAAGCCAGCAAGCCGAAGACCAGCAAGCCAAAGAAGGCGGCCAAGTAGGCCGGCTATCCCGCCGCTGATTTCCGCCACGGATTGATGGCGCGTCCAACCTGCCTCGCGGGAGGGCCAGCGCTTGCGGCCGTCAGGCCGCCGCGGCAACCTTTCGTCCCAGCCCGCCATGCAGGTCGAGGCAACGCGCGAACCATTGCGTCACGACATCGCTGTCTTCAAGCAGCTGGTAGGGCGTGGCGATGCGCGCCCATTGCAGCGCGCCGAAGACGATGTAGTCCGCAAACAGCGGCGAGGCGCCGCCGATGAAAGGCTGGTAGCCCAGCATCGAGCGCAGCGGCTCGAGCGAAGCCCGAAACGCCGCCAGGCCGGCATCGCGCGCCGCGACGACATCTTCCAGCTGCTTGCCGAAGCGCTGCTCCCGGCTCTGCCGGAAATACACGGCGTTCTCTTCGTCCTGCATGGCATGGAGATCGACGAGCGCCGCAGTGGTGACGTAGGGATGGATGGTCAATTGCGACCAGCGCTCGATGAAGCGCGCCATCGCCTTGCCGCCTTCGCCGCCAAACAGCGTCGGCAGATCCGGATAGGCTTCCTCCAGATAGAGCGCGATGGCGAAGGAATCGATGACGACCTTTTCGCCGTCGCGGATCACCGGAACGGTTCTCGAAGCGCCGCCCTCGATGGTGGGCACCTCGAGAAAACGCGTCGGCGCGGTCGAGATATCGAGCCCCTTGTGGGCCAGCGCCATCGTCGCCTTCCAGCAATGTGGACTGAACGGACGGCTCTCGTCACGCCCGACGAGCTCATAAAGCAGAATGGTCATTGGCGCGGGTCTCTTTGCGGTCTAGGTATCGCTCGCGACACCCCGAAACGGGGCGGCTGGAGAAAAGATGAAACAGCATTTCATGATGTTTGCGGCGTATAATCAATGGGCCAATGGCCGCATCTATGATGCCGCCGCGGACCTCGATGAAGAGGAGTTCAATCGCGACGTCGGCGCCTTCTTCGGCTCGCTGATGGGCACCCTCAACCATCTGCTCGCTGCCGATCGCATCTGGATGAAGCGCTTCACCGGCGAGGGCGACGCGCCGACGGCGCTGGATGCCATACTGCACCGGGCCTTGCCCAAGTTGAGGACGGCGCGCGAGGCGGAGGACCGGCGGATCATCGACTGGCTCTCTGGCCTGAGCGACAAGGCGCTGTCGGGCCGTTTCACCTATATGACCCTGTCGGACATGCGCACCGTCTCGCAGCGTCTTGCGCCCGCGCTGGCGCATGTCTTCAACCACCAGACCCATCATCGCGGCCAGGCGCATATGATCCTGACGGTCCTCGGCCGTCCTTCCGTGCCGCTCGATCTGGCGCATTTCCAGCGTACCGAAGAGGGCAGGGCTTTCGCCTGATCCGGGCGAGCTGCCTGCGCCGACTACCGCCGCATCTTCTGCAGAAGCATGGCCTTCACGTCAGGCCATTCGGAATCGATGATGCTGAACCGCACGGAATTGCGTTTCCTGCCGTCCGGCATGATCCGCTCATTGCGAACGATCCCTTCCTGCTTTGCCCCGATCCGCAGAATGGCCGCTCGCGATGCGTCATTGAGCTCATCGGTGGTGAACTGCACCCGCACACACGCCATGACCTCGAAGGCATGCGCCAGGAGAAGGTACTTTGCCTCGGTATTGACCCCTGAGCGCTGAACCGAGGCACTGAGCCACGTGTGCCCAATCTCCAATTTTCTGTTCATGCGATCGATCTTCCAGAACCGCGTGCCCCCGCAGACCGCTCCCGTGCCGCGCAGGACGATTGTATAAGGCATGACAGTCCCGGCCCGTCGTCCAGCCAGGGCGCTGGCTACATAGTCATCGATCGTCGCTGGCCCGGGAACCACGGTCGCCGTCAGGTTCCACAGCTCACCGTCTGCGGCGGCACGCAGAAGGCCCTGCGAATGCCTCGGCTGAAGCGGCTTGAGTTCAACAATCTTGCCGGCCAGGGCGGGTTGCAGGGATTGGACGTCCATTAGCCGACGGTCCTCAATTTTTTGACCGGCGGTCATCGGGGGAAAATTGGGCGCTGATACGAATTTCAGACAGCTTCGGTAGCCAGATCGCGGATTTCACTGTCCAATTGGCGTTGCGTCAAAGCCGCTTCCGCCATGACCCATTGTTTGAACAGCAGCACCTTGCGTGCGGCAAGGCACTTGTGGGGGGAGACGAAATACCAGCCGGCGGTATTCGGATGGTGGACGGCAAAGGGAGCGACCAGCCTTTCGGCGCGGATGTCGCTGGCCATATAGGCACGGTTGGCCACGGCAAAGCCCATTCCGGCATTGGCGGCCTCATAGGACATCATGCACGAGTCGAAATAGATGCTTTTGGTCTCGCTGAGCACGAAACTGGCGCCGGCAAAGCCAAGCCAGGACTGCCAGTTCTGGGTGCAGGTGTCGGAATGCAGAAGCGTGAAGTGCCTGAGGTCGTCGGGCGTCACCTTTGACACCGGCTTGTTGCCAAGAATCTCATGGAACAGTTTGCGGCTGCACACCGGTGTCAGGTCTTCCCGAAACAGCAGATCGGATGGCAGCCCGTTGAAATGGCCGTCTCCATAGCGGATTTCGAGATCGAAATCGGAGGCCGTGAACTCATGCGTCGCGTAGGAGGTCGACACCCGCATCACGATATCGGGATGTCGCCGCTGGAACTCCGGCAGGCGCGGAAACAGCCAGCGCGCGGCGAAGGTCGGCAGCACGGATATTTTCAGCACATGTTCCTGCGATTGTCCGGTCGCTTCCATGCTGGCGGCGACGATCCGCTCCAACGCCTCGCGAACACGCGAGACATAGGTCTCGCCTTCCGGCGTCAACGACACCGCATTGCCACCGCGCTGGAAAATCTTGAAACGCAGCTGATCCTCCAGGCTCTTGACGCGCTGGCTGACCGCTGAGGCGGTGATGAACTGCTCCTCGCCGGCCCGCGTGAAATTCCCGTGGCGCGCAGCACTCTCCACGATTTTCAGCGAATTGAGGTTGACCTGACTGAGCAAACGCACGGGCTTCGACCTTAAGCTGGGCTTACACTAGCACCAGCATTCCTAATTTTACAGGGGGGGCTAATTTAATCGACTGTTAATCAAGTGTTTGCCCCCCACTTGGAGAAGTACAATGAACGCACATACCATACCCGAACTGCGCTATGCGATGAGCCGTGAGGCCATTATCGGCCACGAAACCGCCTGGAAAGTGTCGAGTTTCGGCGTTGCACAGTATCTGCATGGCTATGACCCGGCACTGCTCGCCGCAATCGAGGAGGCCGCTTTGAAGCTCAAGGACAGTCATGCCGTGCACAAGCACCTCGACCTGACCTTCATCACCGGCGCCGACCGTTTCATCCCCGAAATCAAGGAATTGCTGCACGACAAGCGGCGTCTGGAGCGGCTGTCCGACATGATGGGCACGAAGCTGGAGCCCTATCCGCTGTCGATCGTCGGCTCGACCGTCACCTTCATGAATCCCAGGGACGGCGCCGTCGAATGGCATTGCGACGGCGTCCCGGTCACCGAACTCATTCCTTTGTCGATCAGCAACCCGCTGGTCGGCGGCCATCTCGAAATCTATTGCGACGATTCCGAGACGGGCCGCGCCATCCTCGAATCCGGCCGCGAGATCCCGCGCAACCGCATCATGCGCATCGATCACAAGATGAATTACGCGACCCTCGGGCAATTCCTTGGCGTCCTGCATCGCACGGCGCCGATCCAGTATGGCGAGCGCGTCACCCTGGTGCTCAACCAGCGTTCGGTGGCCAAGCCCTATGTCGACGACAACCGCATGTTCTATCTTGCCGCCGACAATGATCACGACCGCGACTGGGTCAACGAATTGGCCGAAGACGTCTGGACCAACCAGCTGCCGGCCTATCGCCGGTTCGAGGCGGAGCATCCGACGCCCGCCCCGTCCGCCGAAGCACAGGTTTCGGGCGGAGCCAGGGAATCATGGTAGTCAACCATGATCCCGAAAAGTGGGAGCCGGTCTTCGGGCAAGATCATGGTCCAACACAGGGATAGAGCCCCAGGCCGATTGTTTCGGCACGGATCAGGTTCGATATCCGCGCTGGTCTTTGCCGCCGGCGCGGTGGCTTTGTGGTCGACCAATGCTTTGGTCGGCAGAACCCTGCTGGCAACACATCCGGTGTCGCAAGTGCAGTTCCTGCAATTTGCGGGAGCTGCACTGGTCTTCGCCTTGATCCGGCTCATGAACCGTGAGGAAGCGCGGCCAATGGCGCCGAGGGCGACACTCGCTCCTCTCGCTGTCGGATTCATCGGTCTGGTCGGCACCATGGTGCTGCAATACGTCGCCTTCGCCTCGATGCCGGTAATCGAAGCCAATCTCGTGGCCTATACCTGGCCCTTGATGGTCGCCGCGGCAGTGATCGCCTTCGACAATCCCCGGCGTCCGGTCATGCTGGGGCTTGCCGCGGCCCTTGGCTTCGCCGGCGTTGCGCTGGTGATTTCGGGAGGGCGTGAGAGCAACTGGTTCCAGGGCAATCTCCTCGGCTATTTCGCCGCATTCGGGTCCGCGCTGTGCATGGCTTTCTATTCGGTGATGGTTGGACGGCTCGCCACTTCACCCGATCGGGTGCTGCTGCCTTCGTCGCTGGTCGGCGTCGCGTTGACGCTTCTATGGTCCGCTGGCGACGGCGTCGCCTGGCCCTCCGGCGTCGATCTCGCCCTGGGGCTCTATCTCGGCGCCGGCCCAATGGGACTGGGTTATTACTTCTGGTCGCGCGCCTTGAAGCTCGAAGGCAGCGGCAAGGTCGCGGTCGTCGCCTATCTCACGCCGATTGGCTCGACATTGCTGCTGACCCTGTCCGGTGAGCGGTTGACGGCAACCGCAATTGCCGGCGCCGTCCTCGTCATCGGCAGTTGTATCGCGGTCGGCCTGGAGCGCTCGGAGGTGCAAGACTATGTTTGACGACAATGAACGTCTCGCCAGGCAGGAAGCGCATTGGCTGATCAAGGAATTTGGCGCCGAAGCACCGCTCTACGCGGCGATGAAGGCCGAAAAGGCGATTGAGCAGAAGGATTTCGGGCGCTGTGCCCGTTGGCGGCGTATTCTTGAGATATTGGCCGACGCTCGGACGACCAAGTCTGCTGCTTCCAAGTATTAGATTTTCTAATTTGCGCAGCGTCGATTTTCCATAAAAATAGTTGACGCCAAGTCTTGATTCGTTTTGGCACTTGGCGCCCGTTGGGGGACGCGGTTAAAGAGATACATCGACGAAAGTCTTCGCTGGGGTGGATGGCTTTCTCGCAAATAGGATGAAAGAATTGTCAAATATCGAGGATAAGACCGTTATAGAGCTAACGGCCGATATTGTCTCGGCCTATGTCGGCAACAATCCACTCCCAGCTTCCGGCCTGCCTGACCTGATTGCCAGCGTCAGCGCCTCGGTTCGAAAACTGGCTGGCGCGGTCGTCGTGGAAAGCCCGAGCCTGGTTCCGGCCGTAAACCCCAAAAAGTCGGTATTTCCCGACTACATCATCTGCCTGGAGGACGGAAAGAAGTTCAAGTCGCTCAAGCGACACCTCAGGACAGACTATGGTCTGAGCCCGGACGACTATCGGGCCAAATGGAGCCTGCCGCCGGACTATCCGATGGTCGCTCCGAATTACTCGGCGACCCGGTCGGCGCTGGCAAAGTCGACGGGACTTGGCCGCAAACCGGCAGCGGCGCCGGCCGCCGTGGCAAAGGGTGCCAAGCGCAAGGCGGCTGGCTAAGCGCGAAGCGTCCCTGCCAACCGGCCTGGACGCGACAGCCAATGGAACCCGGAAAGCGGCTTTGCCCTTCCGGGTTCACCGTCTGATTTGCGGTTGATCGCGCAGAACCACGTTCAGCAACGAACTGTGCACCACGAGTTTCCCATTGTACTCGGTGAATCCGAGATCGCGGAACTTGTTCATGAAGTGCTGACTCCCGGTCGCGTTGTGCCGATCATTTCGGCAAGCGTCTCCTGGTTGACCTTGCCGAGAATGGGTTCGGGCTTTCCTTCCTTGCCGAAATTTGCCAGCAGCAGAAGTGCCGTGCCAGGCGCTTTTCGCTGAAGCCGCGACATCGCCTTGCGAGAATATCTTCTGGTGGCCACCAATTCGCCTCGCGCTCCCGCCTGTGTTTCAGGCCTTGTGCGGCCAACTGGCCCGCAAGGTCTTGCGAAGAGTTGATGTCCGGTGCAAAAGCGCGGCCATGCTGATCATCAACGACCTTTCGCTCCGCATGGCAGGGCGCCTGCTTCTCGACCATGCCTCGCTGACCTTGCCGGCCGGCACCAAGGCCGGCCTTGTCGGCCGCAACGGCACCGGCAAGACGACGCTGTTCAAGGCCATCACCGGCGATTTTCCCTCCGAGACCGGTTCGATCAGCCTGCCGAAGAACACGCGCATCGGCCAGGTGGCGCAGGAGGCGCCGGGAACCGAGGAGCCGCTGATCGAGATCGTGCTCAAGGCCGACCTCGAACGCACGGCGCTGCTCGAAGAGGAAAAGACCGCGACCGATCCGCACCGCATCGCCGATATTCACATGCGGCTGGCCGACATCGACGCGCATTCGGCCGAGTCCCGCGCGGCCACCATCCTCGCCGGCCTCGGCTTCGATGACGCAGCGCAGCGCCGGCCGGCCTCGTCCTTCTCCGGCGGCTGGCGCATGCGCGTGGCATTGGCCGCCGTGCTGTTTTCAGAGCCTGATCTGCTGCTGCTCGACGAGCCGACCAACTATCTCGACCTCGAAGGCACGCTGTGGTTGGAAAACTACGTGTCGAAATACCCGCACACGGTTCTGCTGATTTCGCACGACCGCGACCTGCTCAACCGTGCCGTCAACTCGATCGTTCATCTCGACCAGAAGAAGCTGACCTTCTGGCGCGGCGGCTACGATCAGTTCGAGCGCCAATACACCGAGCAGAAGGAATTGCAGGAAAAGGGCCGCGTCAAACAGGAGGCCGCCCGCAAGCACATGGAATCCTTCGTCGAGCGGTTCCGCGCCAAGGCGTCCAAGGCCAGACAGGCGCAGTCACGCATCAAGGCCCTGGAAAAGATGAAGCCGATCGCGGCGATCGTGAACGATTCGGTGCGGCCGTTCTCTTTTCCCGAACCGGTGAAGACCGTGGCATCGCCGATCGTGGCGCTGAACAACGTCAATGTCGGCTACACCGAAGGCCAGCCGATCCTGAAGAAGATGACGTTGCGCATCGACGCCGACGACCGCATCGCGCTGCTTGGCGCCAACGGCAACGGCAAGTCGACCTTCGCCAAGCTGCTGTCGGGCCGCCTCAAGCAGGAGAGCGGGACCATGACGGTGGCGCCCGGGCTGAAGGTGGCGATCTTCGCCCAGCATCAGCTCGACGATCTGCGTCCGGACGAAAACGCCTATGAGCATGTCCGCCGGCTGATGCCGGAGGCGCCGGAATCCAAGGTGCGCGGCCGCGTCGCCCAGTTCGGTCTGACGACCGAGAAGATGAATACGCCCGCCAAGGACCTGTCCGGTGGCGAGAAGGCGCGTCTTTTGATGGGCCTGTCGGCCTTCGAGGGGCCGAACCTGTTCATTCTCGACGAACCGACCAACCATCTCGACATCGACAGCCGTGAATCGCTGATCCATGCGCTGAACGAATTTCCCGGGGCCGTCATCCTGATCTCGCACGACCGCCATTTGCTTGAGGCGACCGCGGATCGGCTGTGGCTGGTCAAGGATGGCGCGGTCAATCCGTATGATGGCGACCTGGAGGACTACAAGACGCTGGTCACCGGCGTGTCCGGCGACCGCCGCGGCAAGCGCGAGGCCGACAAGGCGTCAAAAGCCGACCGCCGCCGCGATGCGGCCGCGCGCCGTGCCGCCTTCGAACCGCTGGCCAAGGAAATCCGCGCCACAGAAGCGCTGATGGACCGCCTCCGCAAACGCATCGACGGCATCGAGGACGAACTGGCCAATCCGGCGATCTATGAAAGGGATCCCTCGACGGCGACGCGCCTGGCCAAGGAGCGCTCGCAACTCGCCCAGACGCTGGCCGGCCACGAGGAAAAATGGCTGACCATGTCGGCCGAGTATGAGGAAGGCACGGCGGAGTAGGGGGAGCGTTCTTTCGTTTGGGAGAGAAGGAAGGGCGCTATCTGGCCCTACACGCCACGTGCGAAACTCGCTAGACATGCTTCATGAACCAGCACGCCAAGCTTCGCATCGGCCATTCGGCCTGTCCGCATGATTGCCCGTCCACCTGCGCGCTCGAGGTCGAGTTGCTCGACGGCAACCGCATCGGCCGTGTCCATGGCGCCAAGGCCAACAGCTACACATCCGGCGTCGTCTGCGCCAAGGTCGCGCGCTATGCCGACCGCGTCCACCACCCCGACCGCTTGCTGAAGCCGCTGATCCGCGCCGGCGCCAAAGGCGACGGCGTCTGGCAGGAAGCGAGCTGGGAGGCGGCGCTCGACCTCGTCGCCGAAAAGTTCATCGCGGCCGAAGACAAATACGGCTCGGAGACGGTCTGGCCCTATTTCTATGCCGGCACGATGGGGCTGGTGCAGCGCGACGGCATCGACCGGCTGCGTCACGCCAAGAAATATTCGGGCTTCTTCGGGTCGATCTGCACCAATCTCGCCTGGACCGGCTGGATGATGGGGGCGGGCGCCTTGCGTGGGCCCGACCCGCGCGAAATGGCGAAATCCGACTGCGTGGTGATCTGGGGCACCAATGCCGTGGTCACGCAGGTCAATGTGATGACCCATGCCATCAAGGCGCGCAAGGAACGCGGCGCTAAGATCGTCGTCGTCGACGTCTATGAAAACGCGACGATGAAGCAGGCCGACATGGGCCTTGTGCTGAAGCCCGGTACCGACGGCGCGCTGGCCTGCGCGGTCATGCATGTGCTGTTCAGGGAAGGCCTGGCCGACCGCGCCTATCTCGAAAAATACACTGACGACCCGAAGGGGCTGGAGGCGCATCTTCGGACACGATCCCCTGAATGGGCGGCCGAGATCACGGGCCTGTCGGTCACCGAGATCGAGGCCTTTGCCCACCTCGTTGGCACGACCAAGAAAACCTATTTCCGTCTCGGCTACGGCTTCGCCCGCCAGCGCAACGGCGCCGTCAACATGCATGCCGCCTCCTGCATCGCCGCGGTCACGGGCAGCTGGCAGTATGAGGGCGGCGGCGCCTTCCATTCGAATTCCGGCATCTTCAAGCTCAACCAGGAGGTGCTGGAAGGCACCAGGATGCGCGATCCCTCGATCCGCCATCTCGACCATTCGCGCATCGGCCCGGTGCTGACCGGCGCCGGCGACGCGCTCTACGGCGGGCCGCCGGTGACGGCAATGCTGATCCAGAACACCAACCCGGTGAATGTCGCGCCGGAGCAGCGGCTGGTGAGGCAGGGCTTTCTGCGCGACGACCTGTTCACTTGCGTGCACGAGCAGTTCATGACCGACACCGCCAGGCTGGCCGATGTCGTGCTGCCGGCGACGATGTTTCTCGAACATGACGACGTCTACAAGGGCGGCGGCAACCAGCACATCACGCTCGGGCCCAAGCTGATCGAGCCGCCGGAAGGGCCGCGCACCAACCATTTCGTCATCGAGCAACTGGCCGCGCGCCTGGGGGTCGCGGACCGCCCGGGTTTCGGCCTGACCGAACAGCAGCATATCGACATCATTCTCGGCAAGCGTGGGCTGGGCAGTTTCGACAGCTTGAAAGAGCAGAAATGGGTCGATCTGCAGCCGGATTTCGAGGCCGCGCATTTTATCAACGGGTTTGGCCATGCGGATGGTAAATTCCGCTTCCGCGCCGACTGGACCGGCCAGGCGGCTCCCAACCGGCCGCCGAAGAGCATGGGCCTGTTCGGACCGGTGGAACGGCTGCCCGAGTTTCCCGACCATGTCGACCTGATCGAAGTGGCCGACGAAGCGCATCCATTCCGGCTGACGACCTCGCCGGCGCGCAACTTCCTCAACTCGACCTTTGCCGAAACGCCGGTGTCGAAGGAGAAGGAAGGCAGGCCGGCACTCCTCCTGCATCCCGACGACGCAGCGGACCTTGGGCTTGCCGACGGCGACCGTGTCGAGGTCGGCAACCGGCGCGGCGAGCTGGTGCTGCATGCCAAATTCTTCGACGGCATCAAGCGCGGCGTGGTGATCGCCGAAGGCATCTGGCCGAACAGCGCGCATGAGCGCGGCGAGGGCATCAACGTGCTGACAGGCGCCGATGCACCCGCGCCCTATGGCGGTGCTGCCTTCCACGACAACAAGGTCTGGCTGCGCAAGGTGGATTGAGCCGGGCGGAACCAGGTCGTCCGCGAGCCCATCACACCGGCAAGATCTCGGCCGCCTTCGTCCTGTTCAGCCGGTGCCTTATGTCGTCGGCGATCGCCTGGGCCTCGATCCCGATCTCGCGCAGCAATCCGGTGACTGCATTGTGGAAACCGATGAGGTAGAGGCCGAGATCCGAAGCTTTGGGGGTCACTCCACTGCGGTCCGGCTGGATGCCGGGCTCGAGAAATCTGGCATAGCCCGGCCGGTAACCGGTGGCGAAGATGATCGCGTCGAATTCGCCGTGTTTGCCGTCGGCGAAACGGGCGCCGCGTTCCGAAATCTCGGCGATATCGGGCGCGACCTTGATCGCGCCTTCGCGGATCTTGCCGATGGTGCCCACATCGATCACCGGAATGCGCGATGCAATCGCAATCTGCTCCAGCAGTCCCTGTCCCGGCCGTTTGAGCCCGTATTTTTCCAGCCTGCCCAGCACCAGGTCGAGAATGACCGGGAAAAGAACATCGTTGAAGCGCTGCGGCCCCAGGCGCGCGGCCATGCCGACCATCTGGATGGGCACGCCGAACAGTTCGCGCGGCACGATATGAACGCCGCCGCGCACGGAAATCGTCGGCCGTGCGCCGTTTTCCGCCAGATCGAGCGCAATCTCCGCACCGGTGTTGCCCATGCCGATGACCAGCACCGACTGACCGGCGAAAGGCCTGGCATTGCGATAGTCCGCGCTGTGCAATGTCTTGCCCGTGAAGGTATCGATACCGGCAAATCCGGGCCGCAAGGGCTCGGCATTGTAACCTGACGCGATCACCACATGTTTGGCGCGCAACGGCCTGGATAGCGCGTCCACACGCCAGCCGCGACCGTCCCGGGTGACCGCCTTCACCGTTTCTCCAAAGCGGGGCTTGAGGTCGAAGCGTTGCGCGTAGGCATCGAGATAGTCGACGAAGAGCGCACGCGGCACATAACGCGGATAGTGTTTGGGGAAGGGCACGAAGGGCAGCGACGAATAGCGCTTGGTCGTATGCAGGTGGACGCGCTCGTAATGGCGCCGCCAGGCAGGCGCGGCCTGCTGCTCTTTTTCGATGATGATGAAGTCGACGCCCGCCTGCCGCAGGCATGCGGCGACTGCCAGGCCCGCCGGCCCGGCACCGATGATCGCTACTGTCGTGGTGTCGTCCAAGCGCGCCTCCCAGCTCAATTCGCGTCCTGAGAATGTCAAAAGCATGGCGGGACGGACTGGACCCTGCCCGCCGGCAAGCTCAACCCGGCAACGGCACGGTTAGCCCGACCTTGACGCGGTCCATGGCCACGAAGGTGCGAAATTTCCGGACATTGTTGCTGCCGAAGAACAGCTTTCGCGTCAGCGCCTCATAGGCGCCCATGTCGGCTACGGTGATGACGAGGATGAAGTCGGCCTCGCCGGTGACGTAATAGCATTGCTGCACTTCGGGCGTTTGCGAGAATTGCCGCTTGGCCCCGTCGATAAGCTCGGTGCGCTCGCTTTCCAGCTCCACCTCGACGAAGATGGTGATGGGCTGGCCGACCGCCGCGGGTTCGATGATCGCGACATTGCTTGCAATGACGCCCGCCTGCTCCATGCGCTTGATGCGGCGCTGCACCGCCGGTGCCGACAGGTTCACCGCTTCGCCGATCAGCCGCTGCGGTGTCGTGTTGTCTCGCTGCAGGATGGCAAGGATGGCGAGATCGAAACTGTCGAGTGAGGGCGATGATGGAGGCAACGGGCGGCATCCCGGTGAAACAAACTTGCATTTCGCAGGCCTAATTACAGCGCTCTTTGCGCCTGTCCTGCAATATGTTGTCGCTGACTGCCAAGGAGGCGCCCAGTGTTCCTGCCCAATCGCAATGCCTTGCACGGTGAGCCGCTTGATGCGACCGATGCCGAAACCCTCGGGATCGCGGGCGCGGACACGGTCGAGCGCTTTCTCGCCCATCGTGACAATCACGCGATGACGCCGCTGCACGCGCTGCCGACGCTGGCGGGCGAACTTGGCCTCGCTGAGCTGCATGTCAAAGATGAGGGCTTTCGTCTCGGCCTGGGCAGCTTCAAGGCGCTGGGCGGCGCCTATGCTGTTTTCCGCCTGGTGCTGGAAGAGGCCGGCAAGCGCCTTGGCCGCCCCGTCGATATCGAGGATCTCGATCGTGCCGATGTTCGCTCGGTCGCCGCGAAGATGACATTTGCCTGCGCCACCGACGGCAATCACGGCCGCTCGGTCGCGCAAGGCGCCGAGCTTGCTGGCGCTAGGGCCGTGATCTTTGTCCATGCCGGCGTCAGCGACGGGCGCATTGCTGCCATAGCCCGCTACGGCGCCGAGATGGTTCGCGTCGATGGCAATTATGACGATTCGGTCAGGCAAGCGGCGCAGGTCGCGGCCGAGAAGGGCTGGAGCGTGGTGTCGGATACGTCGTGGCCCGGTTATGAGCGCATCCCCGGCCTGGTCATGCAGGGCTATACGGCGATCGTGCGCGAAGCGCTGCGCCAACTCGGCGAACCGCCAACCCATGTCTTCGTCCAGGCCGGCGTTGGCGGCATTGCCGCGGCGGTGGCCGGCCATCTCGCCATCGTGCTCGGCGACGCCAGGCCGACCTTCACCGTCGTCGAGCCGGCGCGCGCGGCCTGCGTTGTCGCGGCTGCCCGGGCAGGGCATGTGGTCAAGGTGGCGCACGACCAGCCGACGGTCATGGCCATGCTTGAATGCTATGAGGCCTCTCAGGTCGCCTGGCGCGTGCTGGCGCGCGTCGCCGATGCCTTCATGACCGTGGACGAGGACGACGCCGTCGCGGTGATGCGGCGGCTGGCCCGGCCTGCCGGCAGCGATCCGGTGATCGTCGCCGGCGAGAGCGGCGGCGTCGGTCTTGCCGGACTGGTCCGGGCGATGGCCGAAAACAGGGCCGATCTAGGCCTCGACGGCAAATCCCGCGTGCTGGTGGTCAACACCGAAGGCGCCACCGACCCGCATCGCTATGCCGAACTGGTCGGCTTGAGCCCGGCCGAGGTGCTGGCCGGCAAGCTCGCTGCCGAGGCAACAGCATGATTGCTGTCGATGCTCAGCGCCTGGTTGGCCGTATCCGCGAACTCGGCGCCGTTGGCCGCGACGGCGAGGGCAGGCTGACCCGGCTCGCGGCCTCCGACACCGACAGACAGGGCCGCGACCTCTTCCTCGGCTGGCTGCGGCAGGCCGGGCTCGATGTCGCTATCGACCGCATCGGCAACATTTTCGGCATCTGGCAAAGTGCCGGCAATGCGGGCGAAGCGCCGCTGCTCATCGGCTCGCACATCGATACAGTCATCGACGCCGGCATCTATGATGGCTGCTACGGCGTGCTTGCCGGGCTGGAGGTGATCGAGACGCTGAAGGCGTCGGGTTTCCCGCCGGCGCGCCCGCTCGCCGTCGCGGCCTTCACCAATGAGGAGGGCGTGCGCTTCTCCCCCGACATGATGGGCTCGCTGGTCCATGCCGGCGGCGTCGATGTCGAGGCGGCGCTCGCCGCTGTCGGCACCGACGGCAGCACGCTCGGGCAGGAACTCGCCCGTATCGGCTATGCGGGGGAACGCGAACCCGGCTTTCTCAAGCCGCACCTCTATGTCGAACTGCACATTGAACAGGGGCCGCTCCTGGAGCGCGAAGGCATTCCGATCGGCGCGGTGGAGACCCTGCAAGGCATCTCCTGGCAGCGCATCACCCTCGATGGCGTCGCCAACCATGCCGGCACCACGCCGATGTCGATGCGCTGCGACGCCGGATATGCCGCGGCACGCGTGGTCACCTTCCTGCATGACCTTGCAGCGGCCTCCAACGCGCCGACCGTTGCCACCGTCGGCACGATGCGATTCGAGCCGAATGCCATCAACGTCATCCCATCGCGCGCCGTCTTCACCGTCGACCTGCGCGATCCCGACGAGCAGCGCCTGCAAGCACAGGAGGCGTCGCTGGCCGCCTTTCTCGAACAGCTCGCCGCCGAGGGCATCACCGTGTCGGTCGAGCGGCTGGCCCGCTTCGAGCCGGTTGTCTTCGACGGGCAGGTCGTCGAATTGATCGAGGCTGCCGCCAGGAAGCGCGGGCTTGCCTCGCGGCGAATGACCTCGGGTGCCGGCCATGACGCGCAGATGATCGCGCGCATGGCGCCGGCGGCGATGATCTTCGTGCCGAGCGCCGGAGGCATCAGCCACAGCCCGCATGAATACACCGAGGATGCCGAGCTTGTTGCCGGTGCCAACATCCTGCTTGATGTCGTCGCTGAACTCGCCGCGCTCAAGGGCTGAACAAAATGGCTGAACTCGATCCGGAAACGCTGAAGCGAGAGATGATCAATTGGCGGCGCGACCTGCACGCGCACCCCGAATTCGGCTTCGAGGAGAAACGCACTGCTGCCTTCGTCGCGGCCAAGCTGCGGGAATTCGGCCTGGACGATGTCGCCGAGGGTGTCGGCGGCACCGGCGTCGTCGGCACTTTGAAGCGCGGCACCGGCAACCGTGCCATTGCGTTGCGCGCCGACATGGATGCGCTGCGCATATCGGAGCAATCGAGCGCGCCCTACCGCTCCGGCAATCCCGGCGTCATGCACGCCTGCGGCCATGACGGCCACACCGCCATGCTGCTTGGCGCGGCAAAGCTGCTGGCGGGTGAGGGTGGTTTCGACGGCACCGTGCGCTTCATCTTCCAGCCGGCCGAGGAGTGGGGCAGGGGCGCGCTGGCCATGCTCGACGACGGCCTGATGCAGCGCTTTCCCTTCGACGAGATCTTTGGCCTGCACAACATGCCTGGCCTTCCCGTCGGGCATTTCGAGACCCGTGCCGGCCCTGTCATGTCGGCAGAGGATAATTTCGAGATCGTGCTCAGGGGGTTCGGCGGCCACGCGGCGCGGCCGCATTCGGGCAACGAAACGCTGGTCGCCGCCTGTGCGCTGGTCACCAATCTGCAGACCATCGTTTCGCGCCGCCTGAGCCCGGCCGACATAGCGGTGGTTTCGGTGACCGAACTGATCACCGATGGCACCCGCAATGCGCTGCCTGGTCTTGCCCGCATCCTCGGCGATACGCGCAGTTTTCGCCCCGAGGTCAGCGCGGCGATCGAACGCCAGATGCGCACCATCGCCGAGGGCACCGCGGCCGCCTACAACATTGCCGCCGAGGTCAATTACACCAGAGAATTCGTGCCTTTGCACAATGATGCCGAACTGGTCGAGGCGGCCTTCGCCGCCGCCAAGAAAATCTTCGATCCCGGCAATGTCGCGGTTGCCCGCGAGCCGATGACGGCGTCGGAGGATTTTGCCCGATTCCTCGATCACGTGCCGGGCTGCTTCGTGTTCCTCGGCAATGGGGAGGCCTCGGCGCCGCTCCACAATTCCAGCTATGACTTCAATGATGACGGGCTGGTCTTCGGCGCCAGTTTTCATGCCGCCATCGCCAGGCAACGGCTCGGAATTTGACCGGCCGCGGCCCCCCTTCGGCACGCCTTTGCCGGTGGAAAACGCCTGGAAAAGGCCGAAATCCGCGATCCCACATGACGCAGCGGCAAGACTCAGCTAGGCTGTGTGGTGCGGCGGACCTGATTTATCCGCTTGGCCGGCGCCTTCTCCTCCCAAGCGGCGCCGGCCTTCTTCCCGCGCCGACCGCCTGCTAAATTAGCATTCATTAAATTTAGAATATTCGCACTTGCAGGGCGTTAGCGTCTTTCTGGCATGGAAGACGCTGGTCCTTGGCTGTTGCGGGAAGGCCAATGCGCGGGCGGAACTGGATAAGGGCGTTGCGTCAGGATGAGGCGCGGCAGGTGCGTGCGCGCATCGCCGAACTCGAAAGAAACCTTACAATGGCATTCCCGGCCCGAGGCCGTCAGCTGCAACAGGACGCCGGGCACGAATTGCGCAATGCCAAGTTCCGCCTCGAGCGGCTCGAAGAATGCATCGCGGCAATGCAATGAGGTTTCGACGGGTCCTCAGTGCACCGGGATCATCTCAGTTGCCCAACACTCTCCGTGTTCATGACAGGATTGCTGGCATAGGAGCTTTGTTCGGCACCAGGAGCCTTGGTCGGTGGCAATTTGTTGTCGCAGGCCGAGACAGCCAAAGCGACCAGCACAAGGGCTAATCCTAGCTTCTTCATCGCTATCGCCTCCTTGCTTTCAACGACCCGCCATCGGTTTGGTTGCGAACTTGGCGCGATGGAACAAACCGTCATGTTTCCGGTTGACCCTCATCAGAGGAGACCGCGGCATGATCCGTTTGCTTCTGGCAGGTACTTTTGCCTTTCTCGCTTACCGCCTCACGCGCAAGATGATCGATGACGTGCCCGGCGACATCGATCCCCTGTTGCTGCCCGCGCCGAGAAGTGACCGCGAAGCTCTGCGCCGCCAATCGGCGGCCATGGGTGTCGATCCCCGGCGGTAGAGCAATTCCAGGAAAAGTGTGAAGCGGTTTTCCCTGGAAAAGCGTAGCGCTTTCCCTTGAGAGTTGCGCCAAGACCAAGGGGCCGTCGCAAAGCTTCTATGTTGCGAACAAAGCGGAAACGATGCTTGATGGGCGATGAACCTCGCCGCTCATGATTCGACCTTTGTGGAATCGACTGCCCAGCCCGCCTATCTCGCGCGGCTGAACGATGCCCAGCGCCAGGCCGTCGAGCATGGTGACGGCAAGATCGCCGGGCCGTTGCTGGTCATTGCCGGCGCCGGCTCGGGCAAGACCAACACGCTGGCGCATCGCGTCGCTCATCTCATCGTCAGGGGTGCCGACCCGCGCCGTATCTTGCTGATGACCTTTTCGCGGCGCGCCGCATCCGAAATGGCGAAACGTGTCGAACGTATTGCCGGCGAGGTGCTCGGCCGCGACGCCGCGGTGATCACCGATGCGCTGACCTGGGCCGGCACTTTCCACGGCATCGGCGCCCGGCTGCTGCGCGACTATGCGCTGGAGATCGGCCTCGACCCGGCCTTCACCATCCATGATCGCGAGGATTCCGCCGACCTGATGAATCTGGTGCGCCACGAACTCGGCTTCTCGAAAACGGAAGCGCGCTTTCCGACCAAGGGCACCTGCCTTGCCATCTATTCGCGCGCCGTAAACGCGCAGGCGCCGCTCGGCGAAGTGCTGGGGTCGGCCTTCCCCTGGTGCGCCGGCTGGGCCGAGCAGTTGAAGCACCTGTTCGCCGGTTACGTCGAGGCCAAGCAGGCGCAGAACGTGCTCGACTATGACGATCTGCTGCTCTACTGGGCGCAGATGGCGGCCGAGCCGGACATAGCGGCGCATCTGGGCGGGCGTTTCGACCATGTTCTGGTCGACGAATACCAGGACACCAACCGCCTGCAGGCTTCGATCCTGATGGCACTGAAACCCGACGGCGCCGGGCTGACGGTGGTCGGAGACGATGCGCAGTCGATCTATTCGTTCCGCGCCGCCGAGGTGCGCAACATCCTCGACTTTCCAAAACAGTTCGCGCAGGCCGCCGATGTGGTGATGCTGGAGCGCAATTACCGCTCTACGGAAACCATTCTGGCCGCCGCCAATGCGGTGATAGGCGAGGCCTCGGAGCGCTTCACCAAGAACCTTTGGTCGGAGCGCAAATCCACCGACAAGCCAAGGCTGGTCAGCGTCCGCGACGAGGTCGAGCAGGCCAACTTCGTCTGCGATACCATCCTCGCCGAGCGCGAGGCCGGTACGGCGCTGAAATCGCAGGCGGTGCTGTTTCGCGCCTCGCACCACAGCGGGCCGCTGGAGATCGAACTGACGCGGCGCAACATTCCCTTCGTCAAGTTCGGCGGCCTGAAATTCCTCGATGCCGCCCATGTCAAGGATGTGCTGGCGGTGCTGCGCTTTGCCGAAAACCCGCGTGACCGCGTCGCCGGCTTTCGCGTTCTGCAACTGATGCCGGGCATTGGCCCTTCGGCTGCCGCGCAGATCGTCGAGACGATGACGACAGCGCTGGATGAAGCGATGGGCTTGGCCGGATGGCGGCCGCCGCAGCGCGCGGCGGACGACTGGCCCGGTTTCGTCTCGCTCTATTCCGGCCTGCGGGCCGGCGCCAAATGGCCAGCCGATCTCGAACAGGTCAGGCTCTGGTACGAGCCACATCTGGAACGCATCCATGAGGATGCCATCACACGCCGCGCCGACCTGTTGCAACTCGAGCAGATCGGCTCGGGCTACGCCTCGCGCGAGCGCTTCCTGACCGAACTCACGCTCGATCCGCCGGATGCGACCAGCGACCAGGCTGGACCGCCGCATCGTGACGAGGACTATCTGATCCTTTCGACCATCCATTCGGCGAAGGGCCAGGAGTGGAAGAACGTCTTCGTGCTCAACACCGTCGATGGCTGCATCCCGGCCGATCTCGGCGTCGGCACCAAGGAGGATATCGAGGAGGAGCGCCGGCTGCTCTATGTGGCGATGACGCGGGCCAAGGACAGCCTCAACCTCGTCATGCCGCAGCGCTTCTTTCCCCATGGCCAGGCCGCGCGCGGCGATCGCCATCTCTATGCCTCGCGCACGCGCTTTATCCCGGCCTCGATTCTCGCCGCGTTCCAGCAGATGTCGTGGCCGGGCGCACAGGCGGCACAGGGCAGGGCGCCCCGGCCGGACGTGCGCGTCGATATCGGCGCGCGCATGCGCGGCATGTGGAAATAGCTGAAACCATGGCGCAGCCGTCGATCAGGATCGCCATCGCCGGGGCGCTGGGCCGCATGGGGCGGCAGATGGCGGAGGCCGTTCTGGCCGATCCGCGGCTGGCGCTTGCCGCCCGCTTCCATCGCCCGGGCAGTGTCGGCGACGGGCTGGTGAGCCGCGACGAGGCGCTCGCCGTGGCCGATGTGGTGATCGATTTCACCACGCCGGCGGCCTCCGCCGATCTGGCGAGGGTTTGCGCAAACCGGGGCGGCCCCGCTTTGGTGATCGGCTCGACCGGTTTCGATGCCGCCGAACTGGCTGATATAGCCGATGCCGCGAAAGCGGTTCCCATCGTCCGCTCCGGCAGTTTTTCGCTCGGGCTCAACATGCTGGTCGGGTTGGTCGAGCGGGCGGCGAGAGCGCTCGCCCCCGAAGATTGGGACGCCGAGATCTTCGAGGCGCATCATCGCCACAAGATCGATGCGCCGTCGGGCACCGCGCTGATGCTGGGACAAGCCGTAGCCGGTGGACGCGGCGTCGAACTGGACGCGGTCGCAAGGCGCGTCTGCGACGGCGTCACCGGCGCGCGGCCGGCCGGCGAGATCGGTTTTGCGGTGGCTCGCGGCGGCAGCATCGTCGGCGAACACAGCGTCAGCTTCTGTGCCGAAGGCGAGCTTGTTACCGTGTCGCACGCTGCCGGGGACCGCATCATGTTCGCTCGTGGCGCCATCGCCGCGGCACTTTGGGTGTCGGGACGCAAGCCCGGCGAATACGATATGCGCGACGTGCTGGGATTTAATCGCTGAACTTGGCACGGCGTGCATTTTCACGCCGCCGCTATTGTCCGCCGGCCGCGGCTTGCCGATCCGCAAGCCTTGCCGTCATTTTCGGCTTTACCCTGAAAGCTGGATGAAAGGTTGGTGCCATAACTCTTGTCCGGCGCCCCCATATTGTCGCGCAAAAGCGATGGGAGAGAGAGGGGCGCGGGAAACGAACAAAGGGAAGAGGCCATGTCGCTCGCGCGAATTCTGCTCGATTCAGCCGCCACAACCGCACTCGTCGCCACCATGGCCTTGTCAGCGCCGTCCGTACACGCCGCCGACAAAGTTTCCATCATGGTCGGCGGCTACGAGAAGCAGATTTACCTGCCAGCCAAACTGACCGAAGCACTCGGTTACTTCAAGGACGAGGGTCTCGACGTCGAGTTGCTGAATGAGCCGGCCGGGGTCGACGCCGAAAATGAGATGCTTGCCGGTGCCGTGCAAGGAGTTGTCGGCTTTTATGATCACTGCATCGATCTGCAGGCCAAGGGCAAATTCGTCGAATCCATCGTCCAGTTCAGCCAGGCGCCGGGCGAGGTCGAGCTCGTTTCGACCAAGCATCCCGAGATCAAGTCGCCCGCCGACTTCAAGGGCATGAGCCTGGGCGTGACCGGTCTAGGCTCATCGACGAATTTTCTTACGGAATATCTTGCCGTCAAGAACGGTTTGAAGCTCGGCGAATTCACCTCGGTTCCGGTCGGCGCCGGCAACACCTTCATTGCCGCCATGCAGCAGGACAAGATCCAGGCGGGCATGACGACCGAGCCGACGATCACGCGGCTGCTGAAGACAGGCGAAGCGTCCGTTCTCATCGACATGCGCACGATAGAAGGTACCAAGGCTGCTCTCGGCGGCACCTACCCGGCCGCCTCACTCTATATGCAGACAGATTGGGTCGAAGCGCACAAGGACATCGTGCAGAAGCTGGCCAATGCTTTCGTCAAGACGCAGAAGTTCATCAATTCGCATAGCGGCGCCGAGATCGCCGACAAGATGCCGAAGGACTATTATGTCGGCGACAAGGAAGGCTATGTGAAGGCCCTCGATGCCGGCAAGGCGATGTTCACCCCCGACGGGATCATGCCCGAGGGTGGACCTGAGACAGTGCTGACGGTTCTTTCAGCCTTCAAGAAGGAACTGCAGGGCAAGCAGATCGACCTTGCCAAGACCTACACCTCGGAATTCGTCAAGAACGCCAAGTAGCAGACAGTACCGGCGCGATGAACGACATCGCGCCGGTACCCTCAGTTTTTCACCTCCGGCGACCTTGGGGCCGACGGCGGGCGTCTGCTCTTATCCAGGAGTTCCACCATGGCTATTGAAAAAAATGCACCGGCGATCGAGCTGATCAACGTCAGTCGGCGTTTCCTTTCACCCACCGGCAAATCGCTGACGGCACTGCGCGACTTCACCATGACCGTACAGCGCGGCGAATTCGTCGCCGTTGTCGGTCCGACCGGCTGCGGAAAATCCACCACACTCAATCTCGTCACCGGGCTGGCAAGCCCAAGTGCCGGCGAGGTTCGTGTCATGGGCGCACCGGTCAAGGGGATAGACCCGCGCATCGGCTTTGTTTTCCAGAGCGATGCCCTGTTTCCGTGGCGAACCGTGATCGACAACGTCATGGCTGGTCCGCTCTTTCGCGGCAAGGCCAAATCCGAAGCCACGGCTGCGGCGCGCGACTGGCTGGCGCGCGTCGGGCTGTCGCGTTTCGAGCAGCATTATCCGCACCAGCTTTCAGGCGGCATGCGCAAGCGTGTGGCGTTGGCGCAGACTTTCATAAACGGTCCGGAGATCCTGCTCATGGACGAGCCGTTTTCAGCGCTTGACGTGCAGACTCGCGTGCTGATGCATGAGGAACTGCTGCGCCTTTGGTCCGAAGCAAGGGCTTCCGTGGTCTTCGTAACCCATGACCTGGAAGAGGCGATTGCCTTGGCCGACAAGGTCTATGTCCTGACCGCCGGGCCGGCCACCGTGAAGTCGGTCTACACGATCGACCTGCCGCGCCCGCGCGTCGTCGCCGACATCCGTTACGAACAAAGCTTCATCGATTACTCGCGCACCATCTGGGCCGACCTCAAGGAAGAGGTCGAGACCAGCTATGCACGCGCGGCAGCCTGAGGAGGAAAGCCATGACCGATGCCGCAATCGACATCAGAGCAGGCGCTTTCAAGCCTGGCACTTCCGACGCGGAAATCGAAGCCGCCGCGGCAAAAACATCGCAGCGCCGCCGCCGCACCGTCATATTCTGGCGGGTCGCCATCCTGGTCGCCTTTCTCGGCCTGTGGGAGATTGCCGCGCGCCTGGCGTGGATCGATCCGTTCTTCTACGCGATGCCGAGCGCGATCGCGCAGCGGCTCTATGAATGGACGACGGAAGGAACGTCCGAAGGGCCGCTGTGGTATCATCTCTATGTTACCATGGAGGAGTCGGTCATTGGTTTCGTGACCGGTTCGGTAGCTGGCATCATCATCGGTGTCGCGCTCGGTCGCAACCGGATGGCCGCAGACATTTTCTCCATCTACATCAAGGTGATCAATTCCATCCCTCGCGTGGTTCTGGCACCGATCTTCATCATGATCCTCGGCCTTGGCCTCGCTTCGAAAGTGGCGCTTGCCTTCGTCATGGTTTTCTTTGTTGTCTTCCACAATGCATTCCAGGGCGTGCGGGAGGCCGACAGGGCAATGATTGCCAATGCCCGTATCCTCGGGGCTTCCAACTGGCAGTTGACGCGCTCGGTGATCGTCCCTTCGGCGATGAGCTGGATCTTCGCCAGCCTGCATGTCAGCTTCGGCTTTGCCATCATCGGTGCGATCGTCGGCGAATTCGTCGGCTCGCGCTATGGCATCGGCCTGCTGATCAATATCGCCAAGGGATCCTTCGACGCTGCCGGCATGTATGCCGCCATCGTCATCGTCATGGTGGTGGCGCTCGGCGCCGAATATCTGATGACCATGGTCGAGGATCGCCTGGCGAAATGGCGCCCCCAGCCGCTGCATGAGACGCAGTGAGCGGCGACATGGGCTAGCTGCTTGCCAGCGGCAACCTCACGTCAACCACCAGACCGCCGGCCGCGCCATCCCGCAGGGTGACGCGGCCGCCGGCGTTTTCGACGACCTCGCGCACGATGGCGAGCCCCAGCCCGCTGCCTTCCTCGGTCGAGCCGGCGATGCGGTAGAAGCGCTCGAACACGTGATCCCGCTCTTCCACTGGAATGCCAGGCCCGTCGTCGGTGACCGTCAGCACGGCTTCGCCATCGACGGCCGCCAGCCTCACAGTGACGCTGCCACCTGACGAGGAGTAGCGCAGCGCATTGTCGACGAGGTTGACGATCATTTCGCGCAGCATGGTGCCGTCGCCGATGACCGGCGCGGGGCCGGCTTCCTCGAGGCCGAGATCGACGTTGCGGCTGACGGCAATCGGCGCATGGGTTTCCAGAACCTGACGAGCCGCTTCAGTCAGGTCGACACGGTCGGCGCGCGGCCGTCGGCTACCCGGCTCGGCTCTCGACAAGGTCAGCAGTTGTTCGGCAAGCCGTGCCAGGCGGCCGGAGCTTGCCTGCAGGGCCACCAGCGCCTCGTGGCGGGCGTCGGGGACGGTTTCTCGCAGCGCGTAGCTCGCCTGCGTTGACAGCAGCGCCAGCGGCGTGCGCAACTGGTGCGCGGCATTGGCGACGAAGCGGCGTTGCGACGCCATCTGGGCCCGCACGCGTGCCATATAGGCGTTGAGCGCTTCGATCAGCGGGCGGATTTCGCTTTGGGCGCCCGGCACTTCGACCGGGTCGAGGTCGCTGCGGTTCGGCGAACGCACTGCGTCGCGCAGCCTGATGAGCGGCGCCAGGCCCCGATGCAGGCCAAGGAGCACGAAAAGGCCGGCGATCGCCACCAGCGCCAACTGCTGGGCAAAGGCGCCAAACCAGAGTCGCCGCACCATCGCGTCATGTCCGGCAAGGGTGACGCCGACGGTAACCGATATCGGCGAATCCTTGCCGGCGCCGACCACACCCTGGCTGAAGGTAAGCAGCCGCAGCCGGTGGTCGCGATAGGTTGCCTCGGTGCTGGACGGCGTCAACGCCTCCGGCAGATTGGGATAGCCGGTCAGCAGCCGCCCTCTGGCAGTCTTGACATGGTAGTAGACGCTGTCGCGGTCGCCCGTATCGAACATCTCGATCGCTGCCGGCGGGATCGTGGCATCGAGCACGCCATCGGTCATGGCGACCTGCTCGGCGATGGTCCGCGCCGAGCCGAGCAGCATTCGGTCGGTGACCAGGTTGGCTGTGGCCAGCGCGCTGCCATGGCTGGTCCACAGATTAATGGTGGCGAGTCCGGCCAGTGGCAGCACCACCCATGCCAACAACTGCAGGCGGAGGCTATTGATCTTCATGCCGCAGAAGATAGCCGAGGCCACGCAAGGTGGCGATCTGGACCCGCGACCCTTCGAGCTTCTTGCGCACGCGATGCACATAGATCTCGATGGCGCTGGGGTCGGCATCGGTCTCGAAATCATAGATCGCCGCCGAAAGTGCCGCCTTGCTCACCGTGCGCCCGGCCTTCACCATCAATTGCTCCAGCACCGCATGTTCGCGAGGTGTGAGCGCCAGTGGTTCACCGGCCAGCGAAAACAGCCTTGTGTTGGTGTCGAAGACGAGATCGCCGCAGGCAACGACAGGCGCGGTGCGGTCGTTGGCGCGGCGCAGCTGCGCCCGAATACGGGCCTCGAGCTCCTCGATCTGGAATGGCTTGGCCAGATAGTCGTCGGCGCCTTCGTTGAGGCCCTTGACCCTGCCGTCGAGGCTGGCATTGGCGGTCAGCACGATCACCGGCACCCGGTTGCCGCGCGCCCGCAGCATGCGCAGCACCTCCAGGCCGCCCATGCGCGGCAGTGCCAGGTCTAGGATGACGAGCGCATGGTCGCCCGCCGCCAGCGCGTGCTCGACATCCTCGCCCTCATGGACGATGTCGACCACATAATTCGCCTGGCGCAGGGTCTTGCCCAGCCAGTCGGCCAGTTCGCGGTTGTCCTCAACGAGCAGCAGTCGCATATCTATGATAGTCCGGATTCATTTGCGGCCTTCCAGCGGATCGCCTTGGCCTGATCGGTCGCGGCACCCCTGATCTCTCCTGAATGAGCGACAGTATCGATCTCAACGCAAGACAAATGCGGTCTTGGCGAGGTAACAGCAGGCCCTTGCAGGTTTCGATCAGCCTATTCTCACCTGAAATCGAACCGAACGGTTCGGTTCTGGTTGACAGATTGTGTCGCAAACAGTGAACAATCGCCTCCAAAAGCGCTCCGATCTTGTCGGAAGGGCTGAACTTAATAAACTGAAATGATTGCATAAATTGCGTTGAAATTGCTGCGCATGCAATATGCATTGTCTATAATATAAGGAAATTCTGCAAAGCCGACGCGACTGGTAATCCAAAAGGCATTCCCTACTTCGGGGTGGTCCGAGCGACGCGAAATTCCTCCCAAGGGCACGCCACTAGACGGACAGGACAGATAAATACTGGAGTGCTTAAAATGACCAAGATCGCTCTTACCGCCGCCGCCATCCTCGTCGCTACGGGCGCCGCCTTCGCTGGCAGCGACCATTATGGCTCCGGCAACTATGGTTCCAACAACGTCAACCAGCCGGCTGCCAGCCAGTCGTCCTCGAACATCGACACCACCTATACCGGTTCGATCGTGAAGTCTTTGAAGACACAGGGCGACGCCAATGCCAACGTGCCGGCTCAGTCGGGCCAGGGCATCTGGGGCCGTTAATTCCTCCAATCCCCGGAAAATTGACAAAGAGCGGTGGGCCTGGCCCGCCGCTCTTGTTTTGCGCAGCAGGGCAGGCATCGGTTTCAAGCAGCCGGGTCTTTGCAACCGGCGGAAAAGCTCCGCCTCCGGGAATAAAACCAGACGGCCTCGGGTCTTGTTCCTGCGGAGCCGTCCTCCCAAGACGCCGCCCAACGGATGAGACAGGAGATTGAAATGAACAAGATTGCTATCGCTATAACCGCCATCCTCCTTGCGACCGGCGGCGCCCTTGCCGGCAGTGACCATTATGGCTCCGACAATGCCAACCAGCCGGTTGCCTCGATTGCCGGGGTTGATCACGCCGCCACCGGCGCGGTAAAGGACACGGATATGGCCGGGCGCAAGGCAGCCGATACCAGGATGAAGACCACCACCGACTGGCCGGAACCCGGCCAGGGCATCTGGGGCAACTGAGGTCTCGGGCGCGGCGGGCTTGCCCGCCGCATGCCTGGCAGGACTGCTAGCTCAGATCCTTCGGGCGCAGGCAATGCGTCAGTCGTGCCGTCGAAAGGCCAGACCAGTCGCTGTCGAAGACAAGGCGCGCGATGGCTGCCGTGGGGAACTTTTCCTCGAGCCTCTTGTGGGCTTTGGTCTCCGAGCCGGATCCGGCAAGCTGTTTCGCCAGATCCTCCAGGCCCGGATTGTGGCCAACCACCACCAGGCAGCCGCTTGATGGGTCGACTTTACGAATCTGGCTCAGAATATCCGCCGCCGAAGCCTCGTAGAGCGCTTCGGCAAACACGACCCGGGGATGTGCCGGCAGTTCCGCGGCGACCAGCCGCCATGTATCACGGGTGCGCAGAGCCGACGACACCAGCGCAAGATCGGGCAGCCAGTCGCGCGCCGCAAGCTCCCGCCCCATCAATTTGGCCGCCTTCAATCCGCGTTCGGCCAGCGGCCGGTCGACATCGTCGAGAGCAGGGTCGTCCCAGCTCGATTTGGCATGGCGCAGGAGAAGAAGCTGTTTCATCAATTTGCGTCCGACCAGGGAATGTCGGCATGAAAGTCCTTGCCATATCCACCGCCGTGCCGCGTGCCGGCTTCGACATCGAAGGCCGCCGCCAACTGGCCATGGATGAATAGGCCGACACGCCGTTCACCGTTGTCCCACTTAGCGACGATGTCGGTTTCGGCGATCGGCCAGGCTCCGGATCGAATGTGTATTGTGCCGATGATTGGCCCGACGGTTCTGCCCTGCATTTCACAGAGGTAAAAATATGCTGTGGCGTTTTGCGGGTCTCCGGCCTCGTCATATTCGAAAACGTCGGCCAGGTCGCCTTTAATGCGGATCGCACTGTCGAAAACGTCCATTGGCCTCGGCTCAGGGCGTAATCCGCGCCAGATGTTCCAGATCGGCTTCCTCGCGCAGCGGATCGGGCGCCATCACCACCGAGGTGCCGTTGTCGGCATCATCGGCAAAGTGGGCGAGCACCGTGCGCCCGGCCTCCATGCGCGCCTTGCCTTCGGCGACCAGGCCCAGAGCCAGCGGGTAGAGCCGGTGCTCGGCCTTCAGCACCCGGGCAGCCAGCGTATCGGCATTGTCGCCGACCATCACCGGCACGGCCGCCTGGGCGATGATCGGCCCGTCGTCCATCTCCGACGTGACGAAATGCACGGTGCAGCCATGGATGCGCAGGCCGGCGGCCAGAGCGCGCGCATGGGTGTCGAGGCCCTTGAATGCCGGCAGCAGGGCAGGGTGGATGTTGATCATCCGGCCCTGCCATTTCTGGACGAAGCCGGAGGAGAGAATGCGCATGTAACCGGCCAGGGCCACGATGTCGGCATTGAAGGCGGTGAGTGCGGCGTCGATCGCCGCATCATGCGCCTGCTTGCTGCCATGGTTGGCGCGGGCAATGACCTGCGTGGCGATGCCGCGTGCCTTGGCGATACCGAGGCCTGTGGCGTCGGCCTTGTCTGAAATCACGCCGACGATCTCGGCCGGGAAGGCCGGGTCGCTGGCCGCGGCGATCAGCGCGGTCATGTTGGAGCCGCGCCCCGAGATCAGGACGACAGTGCGTTTTCTCTGCGTGCTCATAGGCCGATCGAGCCCCGATAGATGACGCCGGCATCGCGGCGCGGCACGATGCGGCCGATCGGCGTCACCGTCTCGCCGGCTTCCTGCAGCACGGCGGCGACCTGCGCCGCCTGGCCGGAGGCGACCGCCAGGATCATGCCGACGCCGCAATTGAAGGTGCGCATCATCTCTTCCGGCGCCACGCCGCCGGTCTTGGCCAGCCACGAGAACACCGCCGGCACGTCTATGGCTTCCAGGTCGAGTTCGGCCGAAAAATCCTTGGGCAGCACGCGCGGAATGTTTTCCGGGAAACCGCCGCCGGTGATGTGCGCCAGCGCCTTGATGCCATGCGTGTTGCGGATCGCCTTGAGGATGGACTTGACGTAGATGCGGGTCGGTTCGAGCAACGCCTCGGCAAGCGTCGCCTCGTCGTTGAACGGCGCCGGATCGCTCCATGCCAGGCCACTGGCGGCGACGATGCGGCGCACCAGCGAAAAACCGTTCGAATGCAAGCCCGAGGAAGCGAGGCCCAAAAGCACATCGCCTTCGACGATGTCGTCGGTGGGCAAAAGCTGGCCGCGTTCGGCCGCGCCCACGGCAAAGCCGGCGAGATCATAGTCCTTGCCGTGATACATGCCGGGCATTTCCGCCGTCTCGCCGCCGATCAGCGCGCAGCCGGCCTGCCGGCAGCCCTCGGCGATGCCGCCGACGATCGCCGCTCCCTGGTCGGGATCGAGCTTGCCGGTGGCGAAATAGTCGAGGAAGAACAGCGGTTCGGCGCCCTGCACGACGATGTCGTTGACGCACATGGCGACGAGGTCGATGCCGATCGTGTCGTGCTTGCCGGCATCGATGGCGATCTTGAGCTTGGTTCCTACACCATCATTGGCGGCGACCAGCACAGGATCGGTAAAGCCGGCCGCCTTGAGGTCGAACAACCCGCCGAAACCGCCGATCTCGCCATCCGCACCCGGCCGGCGCGTGGCACGCACCAGCGGCTTGATCTTCTCGACCATGAGATTGCCGGCATCGATATCGACGCCGGCCTCGGCATAGGTGAGCCCGTTCCTGCGCTTGCTCGTTTTGGCCTGGCCCGTTTTGGGCTGGCTTGTGTCGCGCTTGCTCATCGCAATTTTCCTGCTCGTTTGCGGGCTCTTCGCATGAACGGTTTCGGTCCGCAAGGATAACGGCGGAGCCGAGCGCCATTTGACCTGACAAAAGCGTGGATAGAATGGCATAGGATTGGCGCTCGCGCCTGGAACGAACTGTCCTTGTGGCGGCTCTCCATCTCCTTCATCTATCTCCAAACAGCGCATGGCGGGACAATGAGTTGACCATCCCCAATCTGATCACCATCCTGCGCCTTCTCCTGGTGCCTGCCGTGGTGCTGGCCATGCTGCAGGCCCGTTGGGACTGGGCCTTTGCCGGCCTCGTCATCGCCGGCGTCTCGGATGGCATCGACGGCTTCATCGCCCGCCGCTTCAACCAGCAGTCCGAACTCGGCGCCTATCTGGATCCGATGGCCGACAAGCTGCTTCTGGTTTCGGTGTTCGTCGTCATGGGCTTCATCGGGCAATTGCCGCTGTGGCTGGTCGTCACCATGGTGTCGCGCGATGCGCTGATCATCTGCGCGGTCCTGTTGTCCACCGTGATGGCGCACCCGGTCGAGATAAAGCCGTTCCTGGTGTCGAAAGCCAATACCGCCATCCAGATCGTGCTGGCGGCGGTCGTGCTGGGCGAGCTCGCCTTTGCCCTGCACCTCGACCCTCTGCGGCCAGCCCTCATATTGCTGTCCGGGGTCTTGACCGTGGCTTCGGCCGCAGCCTATCTCGTGGCTTGGCTGAGGCATATGAGCGGCTATGGCGAAGGCTCCAATCCGGACATCTGATAAAGAAGCGGCGGTGATCGAGGCCGCAGCCGCCGATCTTGTCGCGGCCTCCGCGTTCCGCCGGCAGATCGCCTTCTGGGTGGCCGGCATCGCCGGACTTGCGTTGTTCCTCTATGTATTCAGCGCCATCCTGCTGCCCTTCGTCGCCGGCATGGTGCTTGCCTACTTCCTCGATCCGGTCGCCGACCGGCTGCAGCGGCTTGGCCTGTCGCGTTTCATGGCGACGGTGGTCATCCTGATCACCTTCCTCATCGTGCTGGTGCTGGCCTTTGTTATCCTCATTCCGGTCTTGGCGACGCAGATGGCCGATTTCGCCGGCAAACTGCCGGAATACCTGACCCGGCTGCAGAGCCTGATCACCTCCTTCGATCCGAAATGGCTGGAGCAGAAATTCGGCGTCAACGCCAATGGCTTGCGTGATGGGCTGAATTCGCTGCTGACCTCGGGTTTCGGCCTGCTCACCACGGTCTTCACCTCGATCTGGAGTTCGGGCGTGGCGCTGGTCTCGGTGGTCAGCCTGTTCGTGGTGACGCCGGTGGTTGCCTTCTACATGCTGCTCGACTGGGACCGCATGGTGGCGGTCATCGACAGCTGGGTGCCGCGCGACAACGTCGCGACCGTGCGCGCCATTGCGCGCGACATCAACACCGCGACCGCCGGTTTCGTGCGCGGCCAGGGCACGCTCTGCCTGGTGCTCGGCGCCATGTACGCCACCGGTCTGACGCTGACCGGGCTGAACTTCGCCATCCTGATCGGCCTGTTCGCCGGGCTGATCTCGTTCATTCCCTATGTCGGCTCGCTGACCGGGCTGGTTCTGGCGGTCGGCGTCGCTTTTGTGCAGTTCTGGCCGGACTGGACAATGATCGTCGCCGTCGCCGTGGTCTTCTTCATCGGCCAGTTCATCGAAGGCAACATCCTGCAGCCCAGGCTGGTCGGCAAAAGCGTCGGCCTGCATCCGGTGTGGCTGATGTTCGCTCTGTTCGCCTTCGGCGCGCTGTTCGGTTTTGTCGGTCTGCTGATTGCCGTGCCGGCTTCCGCCGCCGTCGCCGTTCTGGTGCGCTTCGCCATCGCCCGCTATCTCGAATCGCCGCTTTACAAGGGCCACGCGACAGGGGCCGCGCCGCCGATGCCGGCCGATCGTGGCGGCGGCCACCGCACCCCACCACGTCGCTCGAAGTGACCGCCCAGCGAACCGATCCGCCGCGCCAGCTGCCGCTCGATCTCGGCCACGGCACAGGCTATTCGCGCGACGAACTCGTCGTCTCCGGCACCAACAACCAGGCGGCGGCACTGGTCGACCGCTGGCCGGACTGGCCCTCGCCTGTGGTGGTGCTGGCAGGTCCCGCCGGCTCCGGCAAGTCGCATCTGGCCGCCATCTGGCGTGCGCGCGCCAACGCGGTCGTGGTCGACGCCCGGCTCATCGGCGATTGCATCGCCAGTCTCGGCGCCCGGCCGGCGCTGATCGACGATGTCGATGCCGGCGCGGTCGACGAACAAGGCCTGTTCCATCTGATCAATGCGGTGCGCGGCGCCGGCTCGACGCTGCTGTTGACCGCACGGCGTTTTCCCTCGGCCTGGGGCGTGTCGCTGCCGGATCTGGCCTCGCGGCTGAAAGCGGCGGCGACGGTCGAGATCCATGAGCCCGACGACCTGCTGCTGGCCGGCGTCATCACCAAGCTGTTCGCCGACCGCCAGGTCGAGGTCGAACCGCATGTCGTGCAATATCTGGTGCGGCGCATCGAGCGCTCGCTGGCGACAGCCATGCGTGTGGTGGAGCGGCTGGACCGCACGGCGCTCGAGCGCAAGATGCCGATCACGCGGGCGCTCGCCGCCGAAACGGTCAGCGCGATGGATGAGGGGCAGGGCGCGTTCGAGATTTAGTAATCCTAAGGCGACCGGCAACAGGGCGTGTCCCATTTTGGGAAAGAACAGCTGGCATCCATCTTGCTGCACCAGCTTGCCGGCTGACCCCGGTCCTGATTGCGTTCCAAATCAGGTTGTAGGCTCGCCGGGATTGAGTTTGGGTTCTCGCCCGGCGAGCTTGCCTTTAATTGATCTTAGGACCCGATCTATCCACGACCGACATAGAAAGCCCGCTCCCGGCTTGAAGTCGGGCGGGGGCGCTTATTCAACAGAACTGGACCGGCGCGTATCGTCGCATGGGAAGGCGGGAGCGCGTATCGCCCGATCAAGGGCACGACAAAGGCGGCGACCGTGGTTCAGGCTCTCGTGGCGGGCGAGGGCGCCTAGATCACATTGCTATGAAGAAGATGGTCGGAGTGGAGAGATTCGAACTCCCGACCCTCTGGTCCCAAACCAGATGCGCTACCAGCCTGCGCTACACTCCGAACGGTCTGTTGCCTATTCATTTCGGTGTTGGATGGCAAGAGCAAAAACCTTGCCGCCATGCGCATTGCGCAGTAATGACGGGCGAAGGGGCGGCGATGCTGCCTTGCACAACCATGAGGTGGCCATGTCCGCGCGCATTTTCAGCCCAGCCAAAACCGCGATGCAATCCGGCAAGGCCAAGACCGGCCACTGGGTGCTGGAATTCGACCCCGAGATGCGCAAGAAGATCGACCCCTTGATGGGCTATACGACGTCGGGAGACATGAGAAGCCAGATCAGGCTGACCTTCGACACGCGCGAAGAGGCCGTGGCCTACGCCGAAAAGGAAGGGCTTGCCTTCCGTGTCGAGGAGCCGAAAGAGACCAAGCGCCGCCAGATTTCCTATGCGGAGAATTTCCGCTATGACCGCAGGACGCCCTGGACGCATTGAACGGCGTCAGCGCCAGATATCCAGCCGGCCCCTTTGGCCGGCCAGCGGTCCCGTAGCTCAGCTGGATAGAGCACCGGCCTTCTAAGCCGATGGTCACAGGTTCGAATCCTGTCGGGATCGCCAATAAATCAATGATTTTACGAGGTTATTTCTTTCCTTTGTCTTTTCGCTTCTGCAGCGCTGGGACGGTGCAGGCTCGCTGTAAGAAATGACCAGCGGGAACCTGACGCTTGCCCGCGCGTTGCATCGCATGCTCAACGCGTTGCATCGCATGCTCAAGAAGATCGCCTTCGCCGCCGTGCTGTTCCAGGTTGCCGTTTTCTCGGCTCTGATAACGCAGACGGTTCTTTTCGCATCGACGGCGACCCAAGCCGCAGACGTACGGCGCAGCGAACCCATTGCCGTCACCGACAGGGAATGCGCCGCCGCGAGGTGGCCGAACATTCCGGGTCGGTGTCTGGAGCGGGTTGAGGCGCGCAACTCTATTACGACGCTGGTGCTGACGGCGGGCCAATAGAGCAGAGCTGCGTGGGCGACCCGGAATTATTTCGTGATCCGCCGAAGTTGGAACCTTAGCCTACATCAGGCGTTCGGGGCCTTGTATTCGCGGAGCCTCATAAAAGGCAATGTGCGGGCCGGCGAACGGGCGGGACAAAACAAGCGCGGGTTGGGGGAGGAGAAAACGAGGCCATGTCGAAACGTGAAATTGGAACGTCCCCCGCCCTGGGGCGGCGTATCGCTCAACTCAGAGCCAGAATGCAGGATGCCGAAATTTCCGATCATGAGATGAAGACCTTCCACAAGGTCGCGGCCATCATGGGGGCGGGCGACGGGTCCCTACAACTGGATGCCGACGACCTGATCGCGGCATCCTTCGTTGTCGAAGCAAGTGGACCGGCGCCGAACCATCGACGTTCTGAATTCCCCGCATCGCGCGAAATTTAGTCGGCGGGCTTGCGTTCACCGCCGGGGCACGGCGGTCCATTTGGGCGAGCATGCTCCGGCTCCCTGATCTCGAATTGAAGGGAAAGTCTTATCAATTTGTTTGCGTTGGCGCGTCATAGTAGCGACGGCTAACGGAGTGGAATGGGATGAAGTTCGACCTGTCGTCGACCAGTTGGGGCAGGGTGATCGCTGTCACCGCCGCCGGCACGGTATTCTTCATTGCCGTGGCGTTTTTCGTCGATTCCTTCAATTTCCCCTATCTCTCGCCCGAGGCTGTCTGGCGCGCGCAAATGACGGATCTCATGCTGCCCCTGGTGCTGGGCGGGTCGTTTCTGTTTTTTCTCATGTGGAAGATTCGCCAGCTGGCGATAGCTCAGCGCGACCTCAGCGTCATCGCCGCCACCGACAGTCTGACGGCCGTGCTGAATCGCGGCGCCTTCTCGATGCTGGTCGAGGCCTATCTGGAGGAGACCCGCAAGCAGGAACAGACCCGTTCCGGCGCGCTGCTGATCATCGATGCCGACCACTTCAAGTCTATCAACGACCGCCTCGGCCATGACTGTGGCGACCAGGCGCTCAAGCTCATCGCGCAGGCGATCAAGGGACAGCTGCGCGGCAGCGATATCGTCGGCCGCATCGGCGGCGAGGAGTTTGGCGTGTTTCTTCCCGGTGTCGACCCCTCGCAATCCTGGCTGGTTGCCGAAGGCATCCGCCGGCGAATTCGCGAAATGGACTTTTCGCCTGGCGGCCGCGCCTGTCCGCTTTCCGTCAGTATCGGCGGCACCAGCTTCATCGGGCCGACGACTTACGAGGCGATATTCTCCGCCGCAGACAGACGGCTCTATGCCGCCAAGTCGAATGGCCGCGATCAGGTCAGTTTCGACCCGGCGGAAGCCGCCCTGGTGTCTCAGTCCGGCGCCGCCACGGTGCATTGACCGCAGCCTTGCTGCGCGTGAAGGCTGAGGTCGCCGCTTCCTTGACGCCGTCTTGCCGGTGTGCTTCCTCCGGCTAAGGTGATGTATTGGGCGTCGCCAGAGACATTTCTGCTTTCTTGATCTCCTCGGTCTTCCGGGCCACCGGCGCAGTCACGACCTGTTTCGGTGCCGGGCGAACGAGTGGCGGGATGGCCCGGGCCAGGCAAGCGCGGCGATCATGATCCATTTGTTCAACGGCTTTCAGAACCCGTTTGGCGGCAGCGAACGCGAAACCCTGGACCTGTATCGGCTGTTGAGTGCCGATCAGCAGGTGTGTCTTTGGGCAACCTCTTCGCGCGTGTCCGACGAACTGATGCGGCAATTTCCGATTCGCCGCGTGTCGCTGACAAAGCGCGAGGTGCCGGACGGCGGCACCTATGTCTTCCTCGGCGCGCATTGGCGCAACAAAATCTGGCCTTACCTGATCCGGCGGCCACGCCGGCTGATCTATGTCTTCAACACCTTTCACCCGAAGATCATCGGGCTGACGACCGGCATGCCGCGCCTGCTGGGCTGGCCCGGCGCCGAATTGGTGCTGATCTCGGAATTCCAGAAGCGCATGCTGCAGGTCGAAGGCGTCGTGCATCCGTCGCCGATCGATATCGGGCGTTTCTCACCACGACCGGCAAGGCCGGACGGTCCGTTCACGGTGGGACGGCTGAGCCGCGACACGGCGGACAAGCATCATGCCGACGATGTGGCGCTCTACGAGGCCTTGCTGGCGGACGGCGTTGCGGTACGGATCCAGGGCGGCATGCCGCTGAAGGACAGGCTCGCGCCACATCCGCAACTCGAACTCCTGCCGCAGGGCCAGTTTGCCGCCGAGCAGTTCTTGCCGACGCTCGACGCCTTCTACTATCGCACCGGCTCGCATGTGGAGACATTCGGCCGCGTGGTGTTCGAGGCGATGGCCTGCGGTTTGCCCGTGGTCTGCCATGCGCATGGCGGCTATGCCGACTATATCAGCCATGGCGAAAACGGTTTTCTGTTCGAGTCGACGCAACAGGCGGCGCGCATCCTGGCCGAGCTCAAGGCCGATCCGGCGCTGCGGGCTGACATGGGCCACAAAGCGCGGCAGACCGTCGAGCGACTGTTTTCGCCGCAGGCATTGCAACAGCGGCTGGATTTCTATCGGCGTTAGCGGTACCGCCCCGTTTGTCGTCAATCTCGACATCGCTAAAGTTGACATGCAAAAGAACCACCAGGCGGACGCATCGGCGCCACCAGATCGAGCAGGGCTTCTTACCAATGACGTTGATGGGCGCGGCGGCACTGCTGATCCTGGTCCTGACCTATGCCGGCGTCGCCATCGGCCGCATCCCCGGTTTGCGTCTTGACCGGGCAGGCATCGCGCTGCTTGGCGGCGCCGCCATGATCGCCGTTGGCGCGATCAGCATGGAGGACGCCTACCGCGCCATCAATTTCGACACGATCACGCTTCTGCTCGGCATGATGATCGTGGTGGCGCATCTGAAGGTCTCTGGCGCCTTTCGCGGCCTGGGCGCCATCGCCATCGAACACGCGCACGCGCCCTTCATGCTCCTGGTGATGGTGACGCTGCTGACCGGCGTGCTGTCGGCCTTCCTGGTCAACGATGCCATCTGCTTGGTCATGGCGCCGATCGTCGTCCACGTCACCCGCGTCATCAATCGCAACCCGATCCCGTATCTGATCGCCACCGCCACCGCCTCGAACTGCGGCAGCGTCGCCACCATCACCGGCAATCCTCAGAACATGGTCATCGGCGCGCTGTCGGGCATTTCCTATCCCGCTTTTTCGGCGGCACTCGCGCCGGTCGCCCTGTTCGGTCTCGTCGCGGTCATCGTCATCGTGCGCATCGTCTATCGCGCCGAATTCACCCGCACCGCTGAATTGACGCCGCATGTCTCGCGCGGCCGGATGCATCGAGGGCAGGTGCTGAAAGCCGTGATCGTCTGCATCGGGCTGGCCATCGCCTTCTTCGCCGGCGTCCCCGTTGCCAAGGCGGCGTTGATCGGCGGAGCCATTCTCCTGCTCACTCGCGCCATCAAGCCGGACCGCATCTACCGTGAGATCGATGGCCCGCTGCTGTTCATGTTCGCCGGTTTGTTCGTGGTGGTCGCCGGCGCCGAAAGGACGTTGCTGACGCCGGATCTCATCGCCTCGGCCAAGAATCTCGGCCTCGACGATGTCTGGCGCCTGTCCAGCTTCACCGCGGTGCTCTCCAACATCATGAGCAATGTTCCGGCGGTGCTGGCGCTGCGGCCGTTCATACCTGGGCTGGAAAACCCCGAACGGGCCTGGCTGGTGGTGGCGATGAGTTCAACGCTCGCCGGCAATTTCACGCTGCTCGGTTCGGTCGCCAACCTGATCGTCGCCGAGCAGTCCAAGGCTGCCGGCACGCCCTTGTCGTTCGGTGCCTTCTTCAAGGTCGGCCTGCCGCTGACGCTGATCACTCTCGTCGCCGGCACGGCATGGCTGGCCTTCGGGTTCTAACCGGAGTGGTAAAAGCGGTGACGGATACGAATCAAGTCGAAAGTGGCGATCTGATCCGACGTGCGGTGGCTGCTTTCAATTCCGGCAATCACGGCCAGGCAATGCAGCTGTGCGAGTTAGGCCTGAAGCAACGCCCGAACGATCCGGCTCTTTGCCATCTTCTGGCGGCGATCCTGTTCGCCAGGGCGGATTTGTCGGGAGCTCGCACGCGCATCGAGACGAGCCTGGCCACTCATGCGGATAATGTGCCCGCTTTGATTCTGGCATGCAGGATTGCTCGGGCCGACGGCCGGTTCGAGGCAGCGTTGCAACAGCTGGATCGCGCGGCAAAGCTGTCATCACAGGCGGAAATACTGATCGAGCGGGCACGTACCCTTGATCAGGCAGGCAATGCTTTGGCCGCGGGCGAATGGTGGACACTCGTCTTGCAACGGGATCCGAAATCCGAGGAGGCTGCGGCGCGCCTCGGGCGCCTTGCCTGGCAACGCGGCGCGTCTGTTGAGGCAGAGGACTTGCTCGAACGCGCCGTCGCTGGCGGCGGGCATCCTTCTGCCTGGTTTGATCTCGGGTTGGTGCGTCAGGACATGCGCAAGTTCGGCGCCGCTGCCCAGGCCTATCGACGCGTGCTGGAGATGAGCCCCGATACCCCGGAGGCTGCCGTCAATCTGGGCGTCGTCTTGCAGGAAACTGGTGATCTGGATGGGGCGATGCTGGCGTATTCAACGGCCTATCGTCTGCGCCCATCCACGTTCGGCGTCATCGCCATGGCGCTTACATCGGCGCCGAGTGGTCGGCTGTGGCTCGATGAGGAAGCACTGCGTCGCTTACTCGCCAGTGGAGCGCCCCCGCCGGGCGCGGAACCGCTTGCGGTAGACACCCGGCGTTGACAGGACATTACCGACGGTGCGCGCATAAGACGCCTGCCGTTCTTCGTCGAACACCTCGTATTCCAGCTGCGGCGTCGCCCGCGGAACCGCAAAGCACTGTGCGACCGGGGTTCCTTTCCCGAGCACGCCGGAGAACCCAGGTTCCGTCCAGACCGCCGGGAAATTGATGCCGCCATCGCTGAACCGGTCGGAATCCACCAGCCCAGTCACCAGCCTGAAAGGAAGATCCTCGCGATTGACCGGATGCGTCGCGAACAGCGACCAGCCTTCCTCGACCTCGATGGTCCAGAAGCTGTTGAATTTGAGGGCGGCTTGGCCGGGCGTAGCAAACGGGCTGCCGGCGAGCTGCCCCGGTGTGTGGAAGCTCAATGGCGCTCTGGGGTGGTTCTGCGTGACCGGTTCTGGAATTTGCCAGTCCCACGAAAAGGTGCCCTTGTCGACGACGACGTCGCACGGCAGCAGGACCATGAAGCCATAGGTCATCGCATCGACAACGGGTGGGCATTGCTTGAGCGTGCGAATGTCGCGGCCGTGGATCGCCGAATAGGCGGTGGCGGGCATGGCGCGCAGCCATTCCGGCAGAGCGCCGCGCGCCGGGATCGGGCGCGGCAAATGCTCGATCAACATTGGATCACATCGAAAGATGATACGCATCACCGCCTCCCTGGCATTGCGATACCATGCTTGCCGGCTGCGTTCCAAGCCACGGCTGGTTCAGTCCTTGTTCCGCGATCTGACCCGGACAAGCGTGGCCGCTGCTCGTCCTGCCGCCTCGATGTAATCGGGATTGCGGTGGACCAGCATGATCGAAAAGGAGCCATCGATCAAAAGCACGATCTCGCGCGCCGCCGCCTGTGGTTCCTCGACGCCGTGGTCCGACAACGCGCCGACCAGCCATGCCTCGAAATTCGACTTGTGGCGTGATCCGACCTTGATCGCCGGATGGCCGGGCATCGAAGCGAGTTCCGCGGCCGTGCGCAGGAAACCGCATCCCTTCCATTTCGGGTGGCGCGCAGCCCGCGCCAGATTGCTGAAGATCGCCTCGGCCTTGCGGTCCGCGCCGCCTTCCGCGGCATCGAACCAGCCGGCCATTTGCCGCAGATTGGGCTGGTCCCGCCCGTCCAGATAGGCGGCGATCAGGTCGTCCTTGCTCTTGAAGTGGTAGTAAAGCGTCCGCTTGGTGAGGCCGGCCTTTTCCGCGACGGCGTCGACGCTGACGCGGCCGATTCCCTCGGCATAGAACAGCTTCGTCGCGGCATCGACGATGCGTTTGCGGGTCGGGCTGGCGGCTTCAGGCATGAGCCATGTATACCGACTAGTGAATATACACGCAATCGAAAGAGTGATCCCTTTCCGTGGTATCTGGAAAGGAAGAACAATGGCCGATCTTGTCCTGAACGAGACCCGCGACGGGGTAAGCGTCCTCACCCTCAACCGCCCGGAAAAGCTCAATGCGCTGAACTACGCCCTGATCGATCGCCTGCTAGCGATCCTCGACACGATAGAGGCCGACAATGCGGTCCGCGCCGTCATCCTGACCGGTGCCGGCGAACGCGCCTTCTCCGCCGGCGGCGATATCGGCGAATTCTCATTGAGTGTCGCCGCAGGCACGGATGTGGCGCTGCGCGACTTCGTCCTGCGCGGCCAGCGACTGACCGCAAGGCTTGAAGCCTTCCGCAAACCCATCATCGCCGCCGTCAACGGGATTGCCTTCGGCGGAGGCTGCGAGATCACCGAGGCCGTGCCGCTGGCCATCGCCAGCGACCGCGCCCTGTTCGCCAAGCCGGAGATCAACCTCGCAATGCCCCCGACCTTCGGCGGCACGCAGCGCCTTCCGCGGCTTGCCGGGCGCAAGCGCGCGCTTGAACTGCTTTTGACGGGCGCAACCTTTTCGGCTGAACGAGCGGCCGAACTCGGCCTCGTCAACAAGATTGTGCCGCATGCCGAGCTGATGCCGGCAGCACACGATCTTGCCCGCCGCATCGTCACGCATTCGCCGGCAGCGCTCGCCGGCATTCTCACTGCGGTGGCGCGCGGCATCAACCTCAGCATCGCCGAAGGGCTGTTGGTCGAGGCCGAGCAGTTCGCCCGCATGGCGCCGACCGCCGATCTCAGGGAAGGCCTTGCCGCCTGGATCGAGCGGCGCAAGCCCAGCTACGACGGCACCTGGACACACATCACAAGGCCGGACGAGATAAGGCGCGCGTCGCTGCGGCTCGACCATTCGTAGGCGGTGGCAAGTGGCGCTCGCCCGAGGCGCTTCTGCTGCCGATCGGCGAAGTGCTGGCGCGGTTCGTCCGCAGCGAGGATTTCTCACACGTGAAAGCCTGCGAGGCCTGCACGCTGGCGGCTGTGCACCGCCAGCCCGCGAAGGCATCACGGCGCCACGTTCATATGGCCCCTCATGTTGGGGTGGAAGCGGCAGAAATAGTCGATCGCTCCAGCCGCCTTCAGTGTCAGGCTCGCCGATTTCTTCGGCGGGATCATCACCTCCCAGCCGCCCTTGACGGTGGCCGTGTGGGCAACCACATCCTTGTTCACCCACTCGACCGTGTCGCCGACCTTCGCCTCGACGGTTGCCGGGGAGAAGACGAGCTTGTCGATGGTGACCTCTATGGTTGCGGCCGCCGCCGGCGCCGTCATAAGCGCCAGAGCGGCCAGCCATGGCAGACGGATCAAGACGCCCGCCTTCATTTCAGCATGCCGGCGACATGTTCGGCGTGCTGCTCATGCCCCTGGAAGATCTTGAGGCCGGTCTCGAGCAGGCTCTTCAACTCGGCATTGCTGGCCGAAGGGATGAGCAGCGTTTCGAGCGCGCCGTTGACCTGCTTGTGATAGGCGACTTCATTCTCGATATAGGCCTTGTCGAAAGCCGCGCCCTTCAGCTTGGCGAGCTTGGCGCGTTCTTCTTCCGCCGCCTTGGTCAGCGCCCGGCTGGTGGCGTTGTCCTCGGGCTTCACCTTGAGCTTCTTGACCAGGTCGAGCGCCTGCTTGTTCACCGCCTCATGGTCGCGCTCCATGTCCTTGGCGAACGCGACGACCTCCTTGTTCTTCGATGTCTTGATCGCCTGCTTGGCCGCCTCGATGTCGAGGACGCCGGCCGTGTAGGCGATATGGGCGATCTGCGGGTCGGTCGGCTTGTCGGCGGCCTGCGCGAACGGAGCAGCGCTGACGAAAAGCACGGCGGCAAGGGCGGCGGTATATCGGGTGAACATGGCATCCTCCTTCGCCCGGCCGCGAGGAAGCGCCGGGCTTACATTTCCAGTTGACGCCGATTGGATGCGCGGCCGGGAGAAACGTTCCCGCAAAATCGCGACGGGATCATTCGAAGCCCAGCCGTCCCATAACGGCCTTGGTCAAACGCTCGCAGCGGCGGCCGGCGAAGGGGAAGGCGTCGAGCAGGACCGGGCCGATCTCGTCGTCCAGCGCCTTGCGCAACAGGCTACGCGCCCGGTGCAGCCTTGTCTTGACGGTCTCCGGCCGCACGCCCAACAGATCGGCGGTTTCCTCCATGCTCAGGCCCTCGATGACACGGGCCACGAAGACCATGCGGTAGATGTCGGGCAGGCTGTCGGTCGCCCGTTCGACAAGTGCGAGAATCTGCCGCTGCGCCATCGTCCGCTCCGGGTCGTCGCTGGGGTTGAGGGGAAAGCGGATGATTTGCGCTTCCGGATTTTCGGGCATCGCCACGGTGCGGCGCCTCTTGCGCAGGCGGCCGAGTGCTTCGTTGATGACGATGCGCGACAGCCAGGTGGCAAGCGAAGAGTCGCCGCGAAATGTCGCCAGATTGGCGAAGGCGTGGACATAGGCCTCCTGGACGACGTCCTCGGCTTCGGCGTCGTTGCGCAGTATGCCGCGCGCGATGCGGTAGAGCCGCTGGTTGTATGTCTTGATGATGGTGCGGAAGGCGCCCGCGTCGCGCGCCAGGGCTCGCTGTACAAGCAGCATGTCGCCGGAAAGAGCCTCGGCCACCCCGGGCATTTTGACGGGTATTGCGAGCTTGCTCATCGCGACCGGATCTCCCCGAACAGACGCTTGACTGCACGTTCGATGCGCCCGCCGGAAAAAGGTTCCCGGATTTCGGCAACCTGGCTCCGCTATTCTAGATCAGTTCACCGTTTCACGGAAACGGCGAACTGCTCCAACTCTTTGTGTTGACGCAATTCCCAAGGGAAAGCGCTGCGCGCTTTTCCGAAAACCGCACACACTTTTCCTGGAGTTGCTCTAAGCCGCCGCCAGTCCTTTGTCTGCGGCCTGCACGCGCGCTGCCGCCGCCAGCAGGTCGGTCTGGGTGATCAGGCCGAGGATGCGCCGCTCATCGTCGACGATGACCACGGCGTGGCTGCGGCCGTCGGTCAGTACGGGAAGCAGGCTCATCGCCGGTGTCTCGGGCGAAGCGGTGCCGGCCTTCGACATCACGCTCTTCACCGCATCGGTCGTCTTCGTCAGCTCGCGCAGGCCGACAGCGCCAACCAGCCGGCCATCCGCGTCGACCACCGGCAAGGTGCGGATGTTGTGATCGAGCAGTTGCTGGCGCGCCTCCTCGGCGGTGGCCTGCTCGGGCACCGAAACCACGTCGCGGGACATGATGTCCTGGCAAAGCAGCGTCCGGTGTGAGCGCACCATGGCCTGCAGCTCGACTTGCCTCAGGAGCCGTTCGAGGTCGTTGCGGTCGATGTCGAAGGTTTCGTCGAGCGTGGTCAGCGCCGCGTCGATATCCTCGGGCCGGAAGCCGACGCGCTGCCGCGCCGGCGGATCGGCCGTCCCATGGCTGTTGGCTGGGGAGGCAGCGACATGCGGGTAGTTGCGCCGCGCCAGCCTGTGGAAAAGCAGTCCGAGCGTGACCAGGATGATCGAATTCAGGGCCACCGGCACGAACGGAAACAGGAAGCCGGCGCTGACTACGGCCGGCCCGCCGAGCACCGCCGTCAGAGCCGCCGCGCCACCGGGCGGATGCAGGCAGCGCGTGAACGACATGGCCGCGATGGCGAGCGCCACGGCGAGGCCCGAGGCCATGACCGGATCATGGATGAAATGCGCCACCGTCACACCCACCAGCGCCGATATGGAGTTGCCGCCGATGATCGACCAGGGCTGCGCCAAAGGGCTGGCGGGCACGGCGAAGAGAAGCACGGCGGAGGCGCCCATCGGTGCCACCAGCAGGGCCACATGCGGGCCGCCGCCCATTGCCAGCCCGCTGATCACGCCGGTCAGCGCGATGCCGATCGTGGCGCCGATACAGGCCAGCAGCCGCTCTCGCAGCGTCGCGCCGGCAAGGATGGGGACAAAAAGACGAAAGGCCATGACAGGGTTGGGACCAATGGGATTGGACGAGGGTACCAGTGCAGCACGCAATGCGACCGAACCCACGGATTTGAAAGTCAAACAAATCCCGAAAGCAGCGGCCCGAGAGAATAATATTGCGTGACGCGCAACAATGGGATGCCGCGAGCGGCTCGCGCTTTGTCATCAGCGCCAAGGCCTCGCGGCCGTCTGCTGATTCTGTCCGGCAGTCAGCCCGTGCGCGCTGGTTAGGCCGTCGCTGCGGCCAGACCGCGCAAAATGTCGGCTTTCAGGTCGTCTATATCCTCGAGGCCGATCTGCAGGCGGATCAACGGGCCTTCATAGGGGCCTTTTGCAACGACGCGGTCGTCGAGCCAGACTGGCACCGCAAGGCTCTCATAGCCGCCCCAGGAATAGCCGAGGCCGAAGATCTGCAGCGCGTCGAGGAAAGCGTGCTGCTCCTTCTGGCCGCCGCCGGCGAGCACGATGGAAAAGATGCCGCTCGAACCGCAAAAGTCGCGCTTCCATAGAGCGTGGTCCGGGTGGCTGGGAAGGGCAGGGTGGAGCACGCGCGCCACGCCCTTCTGGCCTTCGAGCCACGACGCGATGGCAAGCGCGCTGCGCTGGTGATGCTCCAGGCGCACGCCCATGGTGCGCAAGCCGCGCAGCACCTGGTAGACATCGTCGGGACCCGCGCAGCAGCCGAGCGTGCAGAAGCTCTCATAGAGCTGTTTCCAGTGGCTTTCATTGGCCGAGACCGTGCCCAGCAGCACGTCGGAATGGCCGGCCGGGTACTTCGTCGCCGCGTGAATGGAGATGTCGACGCCGTGGTCGAGCGGCCGGAAATAAAGCGGCGTTGCCCAGGTGTTGTCCATCATCACGATAGCGCCAGCCGCGTGCGCCGCCTTGGCGATCGCCGGGATGTCCTGCACCTCGAACGTGTTGGAGGCTGGCGATTCCGTGAACACCACCTTGGTGTTGGGCTTGATCAGGGCGGCGATGCCAGCGCCGATACGAGGATCATAATACTCCACCTCGACGCCGAGCCGCTTCAGCATCGTGTCGGCGAAATTACGGGTCGGATGGTAGACGCTGTCGACGATCAGCAGGTGATCGCCGGCCGACACGAAGGCGAGCAGCGGAATAGTCACCGCCGCAAGGCCCGACGGCACCACGATCGTGCCGGCGGATCCCTCCAGCGCATCGATGGCCTGGGCAAGGGCGTCCGTCGTCGGCGTGCCGCGCGTGCCGTAGGTGTATTTCTGGCTGCGGCCAACCATTGCGGCGGCGTTGCGGAACAGCACGGTCGAGGCGTGCACGACAGGCGGATTGACGAAGCCGAAATAGTCGTGCGGGTTGTTGCCCGAATGGGCCAACCGCGTGTTGATGCCCATTTTGCCGGAACCCTGTTCGTTGCCGTCCTTAGCCATTCTTCGTCTTCGCCTGTTTGACAAGGCGCTAGCCATAGTGCGGCGGCATGGACCGCGCAACAGCCCACCATCCGCCAGGGATAGACTTCGAATATGCCAATTCTCCACCTGAACGGCATAGCTGCGGGGTCCTGAAACGGGCTCGGCAAGGTGTGCGGAAGTGATTGTCGGCGGAGCCGATCGTCCCTCGGTCAACCTATTGTAGACGGCTGCGAAACATATATAATAAGTCTCTAATATTAATCACCGGATTGCCTCGATCAGATGCTGCCGGATGGTTTTGGCAGGGTTCCTCCTGATCCCCCGGTCCGGGTATCGCGCTCACAGAGCGCCGCAAGGGGAGGAATGCCATGCCCAACGTCAAATGGACGATGAAGGCGCGCGAATTCGTCAACTGCAATTGCGCCTATGGCTGCCCATGCCAGTTCAACGCCATGCCCACACACGGCTTCTGTCAGGCGGTTGCCGGCATCGAAATCGAGAGCGGCCATCACGGAGCCACCAAACTCGATGGATTGCGGCTCGTCGGGATTTTCCGCTGGCCCGGCGCCATCCATCAGGGCGGCGGCGAAGCAGCGGTGGTTGTCGACGAGAGGGCGAGCGAGGCCCAGCGTGAAGCGCTGCTTCGCATACTGGGCGGGCAGGACACCGAACCAGGCGCGACAATATTCGAGTTCTTCTCGACCACGCTGGAGAAATTCCATGACCCGATCTTTGCCCCGATCGAATTCGAGGTCGACGTCGACGCGCGAACCGGACGGCTGCATGTCGAGGGCGTAGCCGACGGTCATGGCGAGCCGATCAAGAATCCGGTCACCGGCGCCGAGCATCGGGCACGCATCGACCTGCCGCACGGCCTCGAATACGCAATGGCCGAGATCGGGCGCGGCTGGACCAAGGCGACAGGCCCGATCAAGTTCGGGGTGGCCGATACGCACAGTCATTTTGCCAATCTGCATCTCACGCAGAGCGGCGTCGTCGTCCATTGAGCTGATCCAATGGGCGACAGGGCCTTGGAGGCGGTGCTGCGGCGCGACCGCACGGTCGTGATGGCCGCGCTCGTCGTGATTGCGGTGCTCGCCTGGGCCTATGTGCTGTGGCTTGCCATCGACATGGCCATGCCCGAATCCCCGATGCCGGCCGGAGCAAGCGGCGATATGGCCGCAATGGACATGTCGAATATGGACATGGCTGGAATGGATGTGGGCGCCGCCGTGGCGCCTGGCTTCCGAGCCTGGACACTCGCCGATTTCGCTTTCATTTTCACGATGTGGGCGGTGATGATGGTCGGCATGATGACGCCTTCGGTCGCGCCGCTGCTGCTGCTCTATGCTGGCATCGGCCGCAAGGCGCAGGCGGCTGGCCGCCCCATCGCTTCGACCGGATGGTTTTTTACCGGCTATCTCACCGTCTGGATCGTCTTCAGCATCGCCGCGACCGGCGCGCAATGGCTGCTCGGCCGGCTGGCCCTGCTCGACCCCTCGATGGCAACCGACAGCACGATCCTCGGTGGCCTCGTCCTGATCGCCGCCGGCCTCTATCAATGGACGCCGATCAAGAGCTCCTGCTTGCGCCAATGCCAGGGGCCGATCGGGTTCCTGATGAGCCATGGCGGGTTCCGTTCCGCGCCGCTCGGTGCGATTCGGCTAGGCGTCGATCACGGCCTCTATTGTCTGGGCTGCTGCTGGGCGCTGATGGCCCTGCTGTTCGTCGGCGGCGTCATGAACATCCTGTGGATCGCCGGTATCGCCATCCTCGTTCTCCTGGAAAAGACGGCCACGAGCGGGCCGTTGATCTCGCGCATTTCCGGCGCGCTGATGGTGGCGGCCGGCGTGTGGTTGATGTCCCGTGCGCTTTGACGGCGCAGGTCCGATGACAGTCTTCGGCCATGCCAATTCATCCGGTGTCCAGATCAGGGACGCCAAGCTGGCGCCAGTTATGGATTTCGCCGCTGGCCCGCATTTGCGTTGAATGCGCTTTGCCGACTTTATTCGCGCCGTGACTAAAATGCGGGCGCGTTTGTCTGCAATTCGGGCATTTCAGGCAATCGATTTTCAAAGACGTTCGGATTCGGTCATTTCCCTTGACCTCACAGGAATTATCGCCTTCGATGCTGTTCGTGAATGGGAGGCGGCGCGTCGGTTACGATGCGGGATTCCGGGAATGGGCTGGAATGGGAACTGCGTTCACACGGGAAAAAAGATCAGGTTTTGCCTGAAAACAGAAAAGGGTCTGTGGGTCATGAAACATATTGCTATCGGCATCCTTGGCGCCGCTACGCTCGGGTTTATGGCGTCGGCAGCGTCGGCGACGACGCTCGACACCGTCAAGGCGAAGGGCTTCATCCAATGCGGTGTCTCGACGGGTCTGGCCGGTTTCTCGGCGCCCGACGACAAGGGTGACTGGCAGGGCATCGACGCGGATTTCTGCCGCGCTGTCGCGGCCGCCGTCTTCGGTGACGGCACCAAGGTCAAGTTCACCCCGCTCAGCGCCAAGGAGCGCTTCACCGCGCTGCAGTCCGGCGAGGTCGACATCCTGTCGCGCAACACCACCTGGACCATCAATCGCGACACGGCGCTTGGCCTGAATTTTATCGGCACGACCTACTATGACGGCCAGGGCTTCATGATCAACGCCAAGAAGCTGCCGGGCGTCAATTCGGCGCTCCAGCTCTCGGGCGCGGCCGTGTGCGTGCAGAGCGGCACCACCACCGAGCTCAACCTCGCCGACTACTTCAAGGCGAACAAGATGGAGTACAATCCGGTCGTCTTCGAGAAGCTCGAAGAGGTCAACGCCGCCTATGACGCCGGCCGCTGCGATGTCTACACCACGGACCAGTCGGGCCTTTACGGCATCCGCCTGACGCTGGGCTCGCCGGCCGATCACGTCGTGCTACCCGAGATCATCTCCAAGGAGCCGCTCGGGCCGGCGGTGCGCCAAGGCGACGACCAGTGGTACCACATCGTCAAGTGGACCTATTTCGCGCTGCTTGACGCGGAGGAACTCGGCATCACAAAGGCCAATGTCGATGAGATGAAGAACTCGGCCAGCCCGGAGATCAAGCGCGTTCTCGGCCAGGAAGCCGACACCAAGATCGGCACCGATCTCGGCGTCTCCAATGACTGGGTCGTCAATATCGTCAAGGCCGTCGGCAATTACGGTGAAATGTTCGATCGCAATGTCGGCTCGGGCAGCCCGCTCAAGATCGCGCGCGGCATCAATGCGCTGTGGACCAAGGGCGGCCTGCAATACGCTCCGCCGATCCGCTGACCGAAATGTGATCCGGAAGGCAGATATCTGCCTTCCGGTTTCTCTTTTCAGGGGACGGGCACATGGCATCGCAGGAAGTTCTTCGCGAGGAGTCCAGCAGGGCTTCCTTCATCAATGACCCGAAGATACGCAGTCTCTTCTTCCAGACGCTGGTCGTCATCGTCCTGTTCGGTTCCGTCTGGTGGATCGTGCAGAACGTCATCGACAATCTGCAGCGCCTGCACATCGCCTCCGGCTTCGGCTTCCTCAGGGGACGCGCCGGATTCGACATTTCGGATACGCCGATCGCCTATACGTCGGACTCGACCTATGGCCGCGCCATCGTCGTCGGCCTGATCAACACCATCATCGTCGCCGTGGCCGGCATCATCACCGCCACAATCATCGGCTTCGTCATCGGTATCGGCCGCCTGTCGCAGAACTGGCTGATCCAGAAGATCTGCACGGTCTATGTCGAGGTCTTCCGCAACATCCCGCCGCTGCTGGTCATCTTCTTCTGGTATTCCGGCGTGCTCGCCGTGCTGCCGGCGCCGCGTGACAGCTACCATCTGCCCTTCGGCTCCTTCCTTAACCAGCGTGGCTTCTACTTTCCCCGCCCGGTCTGGGGCGAGGGCTCCTGGCTGATCGTGGTCGCCCTGCTTGTCGGTATTGCCATGGCCTGGTTCGTCGCCCGCACGGCGCGTCAGCGGCAGATGGCGACAGGCCAGCAGTTTCCGGTGCTCTGGACCTCGGTGGCGCTGATCATCGGCCTGCCATTGCTCGCCTATGTGCTGAGCGGCTTTCCGCTGAGCTTTGATCTTCCCAAACAATCGACCTTCAATCTGACCGGCGGCTTTCAGGTCAAGCCGGAGTTCCTGTCGCTTTATCTGGCGCTTTCCTGCTACACGGCGGCCTTCATCGCCGAAATCGTGCGCGCCGGCATCAGGGGCGTGAGCAAGGGCCAGACCGAGGCGGCGGCGGCACTTGGGCTGCGGTCCGGGTCGATCTTGCGGCTGGTTGTCGTGCCGCAGGCCATGCGTATCGTCATCCCGCCGCTGACCAGCCAGTATCTCAACCTGACCAAGAACTCCTCGCTGGCGATCGCCATCGGTTATCCGGACCTGACGGCGACCGCCGGCACGGTCCTGAACCAGACCGGACAGGCGGTCGAAGGTGTGCTGATCATGATGATCGCCTATCTTATACTTAGCCTGGTGACCTCGGCCGTCATGAACGTGGTCAACGCCAGAATGGCGCTGGTGGAAAGGTAGAGCCATGCAGGAACACGATATGTCCTGGGTGCGCACCGAAATGGCCTTGGCGCAGCCTGCGCCGACAAGTGTGCGCGGCCCAGTGGCCTGGGTGCGCAAGAACCTGGTCGGCACGGTCGGCGACACCATCCTGACCATCCTTGGCATCGCCATCGTTGCCTGGGTCCTGCCGCAAGTCATCAACTGGGCGTTCATCAATGCCGTGTGGACCGGGCCGGACCGCACGGTCTGTGCGACTGCCGCACAGGGCGGCATTCAGCCGGAGGGCTGGACGGGCGCCTGCTGGGCATTCGTCAACGCCAAGTTCGGCCAGTTCATGTTCGGTACCTATCCGATCGAGGAGCGCTGGCGGCCGATCCTGGTTGCCATCCTGTTCGTGGTTCTGCTGGTGCCGATGCTGATCCCGCGTGTGCCGCGCAAGGGGCTGAATGCCATCCTGCTCTTCCTGGTGCTGCCGATCGTCTCGTTCTTCCTGCTGATTGGCGGCGTGTTCGGCCTGCCGCATGTCGAGACCTCGCGCTGGGGCGGCCTGCTGGTCACACTCAGCCTGTCCTTCGTCGGCATTGCCGTGTCGTTGCCGCTGGGCACAGTGCTGGCGCTCGGCCGGCGTTCGAAAATGCCGATCATCAAGACGCTGTGCGTGATCTTCATCGAAACGGTGCGTGGCATCCCGCTGATCACCGTCCTGTTCTTCGTCAGTGTCATGCTGCCGCTGTTCCTGCCCGCGGGCGTCACTTTCGACAAGTTCCTGCGGGCGCTGATCGGCGTGTCGCTGTTTGCCGCAGCCTATATGGCTGAAGTCGTGCGTGGCGGCCTGCAGGCGATCCCCAAAGGCCAATATGAAGGCGCCGATTCACTCGGGCTCGGCTATTGGCAGAAGATGGGGCTGATCGTACTGCCGCAGGCGCTGAAGCTGGTCATTCCCGGCATCGTCAACACCTTCATCGGCATGTTCAAGGACACCAGCCTGGTCCTCATCATCTCGATGTTCGACCTGCTTGGCGTCGTCAAGCAGAACTTCTCGGACGCCAACTGGGCGACGCCGCAAACGGCCAGGTCCGGCCTGGTGTTCGCCGCCTTCGTCTTCTGGCTGTTTTGCTTCGGCATGTCGCGCTATTCAATGTACACTGAACGCCGGCTCGACACCGGCCACAAACGCTAACAAAAGAATAAGGGGACCCTGTCATGGCCACCGAAAACGCCGTCAGCGCCGAAGAGATCAAGGTCAACGCCGCCAAGATGCACATCTCGACCACCGATGTCGCCATCGACATCATCGCCATGCACAAATGGTACGGCGAGTTCCATGTGCTGAAGGATATCAACCTCAAGGTGATGCGCGGCGAGCGCATCGTCATCTGCGGCCCGTCGGGTTCCGGCAAATCGACGATGATCCGCTGCATCAACCGGCTGGAAGAGCATCAGAAGGGCAAGATCATCGTCGACGGCAAGGAACTGACCAACGATCTGAAGAAGATCGACGAGGTGCGCCGCGAGGTCGGCATGGTGTTCCAGCACTTCAACCTGTTCCCCCACTTGACCATCCTGGAGAACTGCACGCTGGCGCCGATCTGGGTGCGCAAGACACCGAAGAAGCAGGCCGAGGAAATCGCCATGCACTTCCTCAAGCGGGTCAAGATCCCGGAACAGGCCAACAAATATCCCGGCCAGCTGTCCGGCGGCCAGCAGCAGCGCGTGGCCATCGCACGTTCGCTGTGCATGAACCCACGCATCATGCTGTTCGACGAGCCCACATCGGCGCTCGACCCGGAAATGATCAAGGAAGTGCTGGAGACGATGGTCGGTCTGGCCGAAGAAGGCATGACCATGCTGTGCGTCACCCACGAAATGGGCTTTGCGCGGAAAGTCGCCAACCGCGTGATCTTCATGGATCAGGGCCAGATCGTCGAGCAGAACACGCCGGCCGAGTTCTTCGACCACCCGCGCCACGAGCGCACGAAACTGTTCCTCAGTCAGATCCTGCACTGAGCGGTTCCACACCGAGCGCAAGAGCCCGGCCGCAATGCGGCCGGGCTCTTTGCTTGTGGATCGGCTGATGCGGTTGGCGGCGGGGCGTCATCGATGAGAAAAGTCCTGCGTTTCCTCTTCATGGTGCTGGCCGCGATCGTGCTTGCGGCGACCCTCGGCACGCTGGTGCCGCGCCCGCTCTGGCCGGCGGCGTCGGCGGGCGAGGGCACGCGGCATATACTGGTGCTGAAGAACCCGATCCATACCGATATCGCCATTCCGGCGGACGCCGCCATACGCAAGCGCTTCCACTTCCTGGCAGAAGCCGGGCTGCCGTCCGATGCGCCGGAAGTGCGCTACATCGTCTTCGGTTGGGGCGGCCGCGCCTTCTATCTGGAAACACCGACATGGTCCGAGCTCAAGGCCGTTCCGGTGATGAAGGCGCTGACCCTCGACGCCTCGGTCATGCATGTGGATGTCGCTGGCGCTATCGTCGAACCGCATCCCGATGTTGCCGGCTTCGACATTGGTGATGATCAGTTCGCGGCGCTGCTCGATTTCATCGAAGCCAGTTTTCAGCAGGGGCCTGGCGGCCCGATCGTTATCGAGAATGCGGCCTACTCCAGCTTCGACCGCTTCTATGAGGCGAACGGCCATTTCAATGCGGTGGTCGGCTGCAACACCTGGACCGCCGCAGCGTTGCGTACCGCCGGCCTGCGCACCGGCTGGTGGAACCCGCTGCCGGTGTCGCTGGGATGGTCGATGCGGCTGTACAATTGAGACTCCGCGATGGTTCCAAGATCTGGCGCTGGCGCCAAAGCTATCCGGTTCTATTGCCTCGACACCTACCGCCTGACGACCTTCGGTTCCTCCCAACCATAAAGCCAGTCGAGGTCGGCAGCGAGCTTCTCCGCCGGCTGCGTCGCCAGCACGAGGTTGCGGGCCAGCGCCACCGGGCCTCGGGCGTGCCAGGCAAGCCGGTTGAGCGCGCCACGCTTAAGGACCTTCTCCACGCGCGGTCGCCGGAGATTTTCCCAGATGGTGAGGCTTTGGCGCGGATCGGCGCGAAAGTCGGCGACCAGCGTGGCAAGCGTCGCGGCATCCTCGATTGCCATTGCCGCGCCCTGCGCGGCGAACGGCGTCATCGCATGCGCGGCATCGCCGATCAGCGCAATGCCGGTTGGCATTGTCCAGGGCTGCTTCTGCTCCACGGTGTGCAGCGGCCAGGTCAACCATGGGCCGGCCATTTCCACCAGCTTGACGAGTCCTGGCGCGGTGCCGCGCATGGCGGCAGACAGGATGCCGGGATCGGCACGGCCGGACCAGCCCTCGGCGATGCGCTCGCCTTTGGTGAAGGCGACGAGATTGAAGGCGTCGCCCTTGCTGACGGGATAGGCGACCATATGGAACCCCGGATACAGGAAAGTCGTGACGCAATCGGCCGCGCCGATGGCGGCAAAGGCTTGCCCGGCGCTGCTGTCGGCCGCAACGGTGGTGCGCCAGGCCAGCTCTCCCGAAAAACGGCTTCTTGGCGATGCCATCCTTTTTGCATCGACAAGCCCGCGCACCGACGACCAGACGCCATCGGCGCCGACCAGCAAGGAGCCCTGTTCCTCTGCCGTCTTGCCGCCGATCTCGACGGTCGCCGTGATACCATGGCCGCCAGTCGCAATTTTTTCGACGCGCGCCCCGAGCGTGAGATGGATATCAGGCATCTCTGCCACACACGCCATCAGCGCAGTCTGCAGGTCGGCGCGATGGGCGACGAGATAGGGAGCGCCCCAGCGACTTTCACCTGATTGTCCCAACGGCACACGCGCCAATTGGCGTAACGTCCTGGCATCCCTCAGCACCACGGCCTCTGGTCGCACCGTCGCCGGCAGCAGCCGGTCGAGCACGCCGAGGTCACGCAGGATGCGTGTGGCGTTGGGAGAAAGTTGGAGGCCGGCGCCTACGGCTTCCAGGCGCGGCGCTTGCTCGAACACCTGCACGCGATAGCCGCGTTTGGCAAAAGCAAGTGCGGCAGTCAGCCCTGCGACGCCCGCTCCGGCGATGACGATTTGCCGGGAGCGCTGGTCGTCCATCAGGTCCGTCGGGAAAGAATCAAGCGGCCTGGTCGATGTAAAGGCAGCCTGCCGGCAGCGTTTCCGTTGCCTTCAGCTTCGGCGAATAGCGGTAAAGCGTCGAGCAATAGGGGCAGACTTTTTCATTGTCGTCGCCCATGTCGAGAAACACATGCGGGTGGTCGAAAGGCGGATTGGCGCCCGTGCACATGAATTCCTTGACCCCGATGTCGATCGCCGGATGGCCGGCATCGTTCTGGAAATGGGGAATGGAACCGCCTGCCATCGTCGTCTCCTTAACGCAGTCTCGCATGCATCTGGATCATAACAGGTCTCTTTGCAAGATCGATGAAATGAAACTGTCGCAAAACCCTGTCAGAGGATAAGTTGAGCCGGTTAAGCGTGTGACCGCGGATGCCAAGCGATTCCGCGACTGATCACGCTTCACGAAGGCATGTTTGAGCGTTCATCGTCGTCTGGCGGCGCTCCAAGGGAACGGTTGTGGGCAGGGACAATGAACGAACTGAAGCCGGTGCAGAGCGAATTCGTCAATGTCGAGGTGGCCAATTCAGAGGGCGGCAACCCGGATCGCTTCGTCAACCGGGAGTTTTCCTGGCTGCAATTCAATCGCCGCGTTCTCGAGGAATCGCTGAACACCCACCATCCGCTGCTGGAACGCGTCCGCTTCCTGTCGATCTCCGCCGCCAATCTCGATGAATTCTTCATGGTGCGTGTCGCCGGCCTCGCCGGCCAGGTGCGCGAAGGCATTACGCTGAAAAGCCCTGACGGCCGCACCCCCGAACAGCAGCTCGAACAGCTGCTGCGCGAGGTCGAGCGGCTGCAGGAAGACCAGCAGAAGAGCCTTTCGGCGCTTACCGTGCTGCTCAACAAGGAAGGCATTGAGAGCATCACGCGCGATGCGCTGACCAAGGACGAGAAGGTCTGGCTGGAAGAGCATTTCCAGGACCAGGTGTTTCCGGTGCTTACCCCGCTGTCGATCGACCCGGCGCATCCGTTCCCGTTCATTCCCAATCTCGGCTTCTCGATGGCGCTGCAGCTACGCCACCGCAAGAATGGCGAGGAGATGAGCGCGCTCTTGCGTCTGCCGGTGGCGCTGAAGCGCTTCATCCGGCTTCCCGATCGCAAGCACCATGTCCGCTTCATCCCGCTTGAGGAGGCGGTCGGTCTCTATATCGGCAAGCTGTTTCCGGGTTATGAGGTCAAGGGTTCCGGCACATTCCGCATCATCCGCGACAGCGATATCGAGGTCGAGGAGGAATCAGAAGATCTGGTGCGCCTGTTCGAGACGGCGCTGAAGCGCCGCCGCCGCGGCTCGGTGATCCGCATCGAGTTCGACAGGCTGATGCCTGCGGAACTGCGCGATTTCGTGGCCGGTGAGCTCGGCGTCTCGTCCAGCCGCATCAGCGTGCTGACCGGTCCGCTGGCGCTCAGCCAGATCTCCGAGATCGTCTCCGTCCCCCGCGACGACCTGAAGTTCACCCCCTACAATCCGCGCTTTCCTGAGCGTATCCGCGAGCATGGCGGCGACTGCTTTGCCGCTATCCGCGAGAAGGACATCATCGTCCACCACCCCTACGAATCCTTCGACGTCGTCGTGCAGTTCCTGCGCCAGGCGATGGCCGATCCGGAAGTGGTGGCGATCAAGCAGACGCTTTACCGAACCTCCAACGACAGCCCGATCGTGCGCGCGCTGGTCGACGCGGCCGAAGCCGGCAAGTCGGTGACCGCGTTGGTCGAGCTTAAGGCGCGTTTCGACGAGGAGGCCAACATCCGCTGGGCGCGCGACCTCGAGCGCGCCGGCGTGCAGGTCGTGTTCGGGTTCCTCGAGTTGAAGACCCACGCGAAAATGTCGCTGGTGGTGCGGCGCGAGGATGGCAAGCTGCGCAACTACGTGCATCTGGGCACCGGCAACTACCATCCGGTCACCGCGCGCATCTACACCGACCTGTCCTTCTTCACCACCGATCCGACGATCGCCCGCGACGTCGCCCAGCTGTTCAATTTCATCACCGGTTATGCCGAGCCGACCGCCGAAATGCGGCTGGCTATCTCGCCATTCACGCTGCGCAACCGCATCCTGCAGCACATTTCCGACGAAGTCGCGCATGCGCTGGAGGGAAAGCCGGCGCGCATCTGGATGAAGATGAACGCGCTGGTCGACCCGATCATCATCGACGCGCTCTATGATGCCAGCCGCGCCGGGGTCGAGATCGACCTCGTCGTGCGCGGCATATGCTGCCTGCGGCCGCAGGTGCCGGGCCTGTCGGAAAACATCAGGGTCAAGTCGATCGTCGGCCGCTTCCTCGAACACAGCCGTATCTATTGTTTTGGCAATGGCTATGGCCTGCCCTCGGACGAGGCGATCGTCTACATCTCCTCCGCCGACCTGATGCCGCGCAATCTCGACCGTCGCGTCGAGACCATGGTGCCGATCATCAATCCAACTGTGCATGAACAGGTTTTGGGCCAGATCATGCTGGGCAACATCATGGACAATCAGCAAAGTTTCGACGTATTGGCTGATGGAACCTCCCGGCGCGTGGTGCTGGAAGAGGGCGAGGAACCGTTCAACGCGCAGGAATATTTCATGACCAATCCGAGCCTGTCGGGACGGGGTGACGCGCTGAAGTCGCATGCGCCCAAGCGCATTGCGCAGTTCAAGCGCCGCAAGAAGAACGCTGCAGCGTCCACCTGATGCTGTCTGATTCCCAGGGCCGGCTGCAGGACCGCCGACCGCTATCCATCATCGACATCGGGTCGAATTCGATTCGCCTCGTCGTCTATGAAGGGCTGGCGCGCTCGCCGACCATGCTGTTCAACGAAAAGATGCTCGCCGGTCTTGGCCGCGGCATCGTTTCGACCGGAAAGCTCGACCCCGAGGCGGTGACCCGCTCGATGGAAGAGTTCCGCCGCTTTCGCGCGCTGTCCGATCAGGCTGGCGCCGAGCATATTTATGTCCTGGCCACCGCCGCGGCGCGCGAGGCGATCAACGGTCCGGATTTCATCCATCGCGCCGAAGAGGTCCTCAGGACCGAGATCCGCGTGATCAGCGGGCGCCAGGAGGCCTATTATTCGGCCCTCGGCGTCATCTCCGGTTTCCACCCGGCCAATGGCATCGCCGGCGATCTGGGCGGCGGCAGTCTCGAACTGGTCGACGTCAATGGCGAGGCGATCGGCGACGGCATCACGCTGCCGCTCGGTGGCCTGCGCCTGCAGGACATGGCGAAGAACTCGCTTGCCCAGGCACAGAAGATCGCGCGCGACGAACTGGCGCGCGCCAAGCTGTTGAAAGGCGGGCAGGGCCGGCCCTTCTACGCCGTCGGCGGCACCTGGCGAAACCTCGCCCGCCTGCACATGGAGATGACCAACTACCCGCTTGGCGTCATGCACCACTACGAGATGTCGGCCGACAGCGCGACGAATTTTCTCAAACAGGTGGCCAAAGCCGAGATCGAGAAGGTCAAGGGGATCGAGGGCGTCTCGAAGAACCGCCGCTCGCTGCTGCCCTATGGCGCCATAGTGCTGCAGGAGATCATGGCTGCGATGCAGCCGTCGAAGATCATCGTCTCGGCGCTCGGCGTGCGCGAAGGTTTTCTCTATTCGCTGCTCGACGAGGCCGAGCAGAAGGCCGATCCGTTGATCTCGGCGTCCGAGGAACTCGCCCGTTTGCGCTCGCGCTCGGTCACCCATGCGCATGAATTGGTCGACTGGACTGCCAAATCCTTCGCCGCCTTCGGTATCGACGAGACCGAGGACGAGGCGCGCTACCGCCACGCCGCCGCATTGCTGGCCGACATCGGCTGGCGCGCGCACCCGGAATATCGCGGCAGGCAATCGCTCAACATCATCGCGCACGCCTCTTTCTTCGGCGTCGACCATCCCGGCCGTGCCTTCCTGGCTTTGGCCAACGCCTATCGTCACGACGGCATCTTCAACGAATCCATCGCACCTGAAATCAAGGCGCTGGCTACGCCGCGCTATCTCGAGCGGGCTCGCGTGCTGGCGGCGATGATGCGGGTGGTCTACCTGCTGACGGCCTCGATGCCCGGCATCATGCCCAGGCTGAAATGGGAGCAACGCGCCAACGGCGTGCTGGCGCTGGTGCTGCCGGCATCGCTCTCAGATCTCTACGGCGAGCGGCCGGCCGGCCGCCTAGCGCAGCTGGCGCGGATCACCAACCGAAGGCTCGTGCTGGCCGTGGAGGGTGGACCGAGCGTGTCGGTCAAATAGGGCGTTCTGCTGACCGAGGCTCAGGTTACGTCCGCACCGATAGCGAAACCGCGACCGTCGGCCGACCAAGTGCCGGCACCGGCCATCGCCAGCGCCAGGAAGCCGCCTGATATGGCAATGTCCTTCATCAGCATCTGCTGGTGAAGGAAGGCGAGTGTCGCATCGCCGGCCCCTTGGCCGTGATGGCCGATGAAGCCGGCAACGACGCAGAAGGCCGCCAAGAGCAGCGCCACGATCCGGGTCTGAAAGCCGATGAGGATCAGCAAGCCGGCGACCAACTCGAACAGGCCCGTGCCCCAGGCGGCGAGCGTCGGCAGCGGCAGGCCGAGGCCGGCAAAATAATCGGATGTGCCGGCAATGTTGGCGAGCGCCTGGAAGCCGGATGGTACGAACAGCACGGCAAACAGCAGTCGCGAAACCAGAAGCAATGCATCGCGGGTCATGGCCACCTCCCTTGCCGGCGCCCTTTTGGGCTCGAGCCGGCTGCCTCGAAGTCTACGCCTGTGAGGCCTCCGCCGAAACCGGACCGGCTATTCCGGACAACGAAAAAGCGGCGCGGAAAATTCCGCGCCGCTTCTGTCGAGGCCTGGGAGGAAAGTTCAGCCGCGCTTGGCGTCGATCGAATAGGCGCCGGCGCCCGATGAAGCCAGCAGCAGGAAGCCGCCGGTGATGGCGAGGTTCTTGAGGAACTGGATCATCTGCATCTGGTCGGCCCAGCCGGTATGGGCGACCAGCCCGGTGGCGACGGTGAAGATCGCGAGCACCCAGGCGGCGACACGGGTCTGGAAACCGACGAGGATGGCGAGGCCGCCGAGTAGTTCAATCAAGCCGACGACCACAGCCGTTATGGTCGGAACGGGCAGGCCGAGGCCGCCAAAGTAGGCAGCAGTGCCAGAAATGGCGGTGAGCTTGCCGAAACCGGAAAGCAGGAAAATGACCGCGAGCAGGATGCGGCCGAGCAGGATGGTGACAGAGCTGTTGGACGCGGTGCCGGCGCCGGCGGCGGAAGTGTTGATGGACATGGTGTCTCTCCGAATGGGTTGAATGACCCTCAGATAGACGATAGCGACTGTTCACCAAAGCCGCCGATGCGGCGACACATTGTTCACAGGCTATACATTTCCGTGAACGGCGAAAAGGCGCGAAATTCGTGTCGGGTGATGCGGAGGCGGGAGCAAATTCTCCCGCCGAAAAGCACCTTACCCCGGATGCGTCATGTCCTCCGGCCGCACCAGCCGGTCATAATCGGCCTCGCTGACCAGCCCGGTGGCCAGCGCTTCCTCGCGTAGCGTGGTGCCGTTCTTGTGCGCCGTCTTGGCGATCTTGGCGGCGTTGTCGTAACCGATGGTGGGCGCAAGCGCCGTCACCAGCATCAGCGAGCGGTCGAGCGCCGCCTTGATGTTGTCCTCACGGGCCTCGATGCCGACGACGCAATTGTCGGTGAAGGAGACCGACGCATCGGCAAGCAACTGCACCGACTGCAGGAAGTTGTAGGCCATCAGCGGATTGTAGACATTGAGCTCGAAATGGCCCTGGCTGCCGGCGAAGGTCAGCGCCGCATTGTTGCCGAACACCTGCACGCAGACCTGCGTCATCGCCTCGCACTGCGTCGGATTGACCTTGCCCGGCATGATCGACGAGCCGGGTTCGTTTTCCGGCAGCGACAATTCGCCAAGGCCCGAGCGCGGGCCTGAACCGAGGAAGCGGATGTCGTTGGCGATCTTGAAGAGTGCTGCCGCCGCCGCGTTGATGGCGCCGTGCGAGAACACCATGGAATCATGTGCCGCGAGCGCCTCGAACTTGTTCGGCGCGGTGACGAAGGCGATGCCGGTGATGGCGGCGATGCGATCGGCCACCCGCTCGGCGAAGCCGACCGGTGCGTTGAGGCCGGTGCCGACGGCGGTGCCGCCTTGCGCCAGTTCCTGCAGGCCGGGCAGTGTCATTTCGATGCGCTTGATCGAGGAGGCGACCTGCGCGGCATAGCCGGAAAATTCCTGGCCCAGCGTCAGCGGCGTGGCGTCCTGCGTGTGGGTGCGGCCGATCTTGATGATGTGGTTGAAGGCCCGGGCCTTGGCGTCCAGCGCCTTGTGCAGGTGCTTCAGAGCCGGCAGCAAATCGTGCACGATGCGCTCGGCGCAGGCGATGTGCATGGCCGTCGGATAGGTGTCGTTCGACGACTGGCTCATATTGACGTGGTCGTTGGGATGCACCGGCTTCTTCGAGCCCATGGCGCCGCCCAGCATCTCGATCGCCCGGTTGGAGATCACCTCATTGGCGTTCATGTTGGACTGCGTGCCCGAGCCGGTTTGCCAGACAACCAGTGGGAAATGGTCGTTGAGCTTGCCGTCGATAACCTCTTGCGCGGCCGCGATGATCGACTTGCCGATCGCCGGATCGAGCCGCTTCAACTCCATATTTGCTTCCGCCGCCGCCCGCTTGACGATGCCCAGCGCGCGCACGATCGATGCCGGCTGCTTTTCCCAGCCGATCTTGAAATTGCCCAGGGAACGCTGCGCCTGCGCGCCCCAATAACGGTCGGCGGCAACCTCGATGGGGCCGAACGTATCGGTTTCGGTTCTGGTCTTTGCAGCGGTCACGGGTCTCTCCTTGTCGAAGTCGGCAACGGCGTATCGCGTTGCACAAATGGCTTCAAGCGGAGATTGCGGGTGGGCCGGATGCAAATCGGTTGAAGATGGGCGCATCTCCCATCTCCCCTTGCCGGAGAAGGGAAAGGGCGCATCTCACCCCACCGTATACCCGCCGTCGATCGCGAAGATCCCGCCGCTCGTCCAGGCCGCCTCGTCGCTGGCGAGATAAACCGCCATCCCGGCGAGGTCGTCCGGGCGGCCGATGCGGCCCAGCGGATAGCTGCGTTCGACATAGGCATTCAGCTCGGCCTTTGCCTCCGCTGGCAGGTTGTCGACGGTCTTGCGCCGCATGGCGGTGTCGACCGTGCCGGGCGCGATGGCGTTGACGCGGATGCCGCGCGGGCCGAGCTCGAAGGCCAGCGATTTGCTCAGCGAGTTCAACGCGCCCTTGGACAGGGAATAGAGGCTCGATGGCCGCTTCGGGATCATCTTGCTGGCGAAATAGGAAGAGATGTTGATGATGGATGCACCGGCGCCGAAATGCGGCAGCAGCCCCTGGGTGAGGAAGAACGGCGCCGTCACATTGAGCGCGAAGGAGTGCTGGAACTGCGCCTCGCTGACGCTCTCGAACGGCAGGAGGTAGGCGACAGCGGCATTGTTGACGAGAACGTCGAGCGGCTGGCCGGTCCCTTTCACGTGTTCGACAACAGTTGCGATGCCGGAGCTGGCGGCAAGATCTGCGGATAGCGTCTCCACCGCGCCGGGCGAGCCGAGAGCTGTCAGCTTCTGACGCGCGGCGTCGAGCTTGCCGGCGTCGCGGCCGGCGATCAGCACATCGGCGCCCTCGCGCAGGAACGCCTCGGCGATTGCCAGGCCGATGCCGTCCGAGCCGCCGGTCACCAGCGTGCGCTTGTCCAGAAGTCTCATTGGGCACTCCGAGGTCGCCTTGGCCAATGCCAGAGCACTGCATAGTCGCGGCCCTGGTCAAGCAGCCGGCCTATCCCAAGGTATGAACTTCGCAGGTTGCCGATGCTCGGATGGGACAGTGCGCCCAGCTGGCAGGCCAGGGCAAGTCTACGCGCCGACGGTTGCAGGTTGGTGCATGGCCAGGCGCGCGGCAACGAAATCCTTGACCTGGCGGATCGCCTGTTCGCGCGAGACGCTGCCTGGTTCCAGGCCGAGCCGCAGCCAAAGCCCGTCGATCAGCGCGGTGACGCCAAGCGCGATGTCGCCGGCATCGCTGGGCGAGGCAAGGCCGTGCAGGCCGGACAACAGGTTCGAACGCATGCGCGCGTGCAGCACCTTCTGGATACGCGCCAGCTTCTCGTCGCGCGGCACCTCGGCGCACAGCGAAAGCCAGGCATGGCAAAGCGGCGGCAGGAACAGATGTTGCTCGAAATTGCCGTCGATCACCGCGTCGAGCCGCTCCATCGGCGTGCGCGCCTGGCGAAGCCGGGCGACGACGGCGTCGCGCAGCACGGTGTTGGCCTCCCGCATCGCATGCTCGAACAATTCCTGCTTGTTGCGGAAATAGTGCAGCACGATGCCCTTGGAGGCGCCGGCGTGGGCGGCCACCTTTTCCAGAGTAGCACCCGCAATGCCTTCGCGCTCCAGCACCGCGAAGGCAGCCTGCCGCAACTCCTTGCGGCGTATGTCGCTGAGGCGCTTGAGTTTCACGGCTTCCATCCAGGCGTTGCGAATCCATGTTGACATTTTCGTCCGCTCAGATCAACAATTGACCAGTGGGACAATAAAAAGACCAATTGGTCAATCCAACGATGGCGACCGTGATGACGAGGAGAATCGAAATGGTCCGCATGCTTGCAAATGGCGTCTGTCTTGCAGCCCTGATGTTGGGCGTTCATATGGCTCAGGCGGCCGAGGCCGAGCAGTGCAGGGCGGTCCGCATGGCCGAACCGGGCTGGAACGATCTTGCCTTCACCACTGGCGTCGCCAACGTCCTGCTCGATGCGCTCGGCTACCAGCCGCAAAGCTCGGTGCTGGGCATCAACGTCATCTACGAAGGCATGAAGAACAACGACCTGGACTTGTTCCTCGGCTATTGGGACCCCGCCATGGTCACCTACTACGAACCCTACAAGAAGGATGGCTCGGTCGAGAATGTCCGCGTCAATCTCGAAGGCGCCAAATACACCTTCGCCGTTCCGACCTATGTCTGGGATGCCGGCGTCAAGGATTTTGCCGACCTGCACAAATTCGCCGACAAGTTCGGCAAGAAGATGTACGGCATCGAGCCCGGTTCCAACCAGTTGATGATGGATGCCATCGCCGACCCGTCGCTCGGTCTTGATGGCTGGCACGTGGTCGAGTCGAGCGAGGCCGGAATGCTTTCCGAGGTCGGCTATGAGATCAAGGAAAAGCAGTTCATCGTCTTCCAGGGCTGGGCCCCGCATCCGATGAACACCATGTACGATTTCAAATATCTGACTGGCGGCGACAAGTTCTTCGGTCCGAATTTTGGCGCGGCAACGGTGACGACGCAGGTCCGCAAGGGCTATCTGCAGCAATGCCCCAATGTAGCGCAGTTCCTCAGGAATCTCGCCTTCGACATCGATTTCGAGAATGTCGGCATGGGCTATCTCATCAATGACGGCATGAAGCCGGAGGACGGGGCGCTGAAGGCGATCACGGCGAACAAGAGCCGCCTCGACGCCTGGCTCGCCGGCGTCACCACCTTCGACGGCAAGCCCGGCCTTGCAGCCGTCAAGGAGAAACTCGGCCTTTGACATCGGTCACGCTGGAAGCGGCCTCGGATCCCTGCGCGGAGCAGAATGCCTGGGCCGGCCGCAAGCAATTCATCAATTGCGGCGGCCTCGAGATGGCCTATGTCGAGATATCAGGCGCCGAACCGGCGCTGGTTCTTGTGCACGGCTTCACCGACACCAGCCGCAGCTTTTCGCTCTTGGCGCCGCATCTGGCCGGCCGCCGGCTGATCATGCCCGACCTGCGCGGCCATGGCGCCTCGCCGGCGGGCAAGGGCTTCGGCATCGCCGACTTTGCCGATGACATTGCGGGCCTGATCCGGCATTTGCACCTCGATCGGCCCGTTGTGGTCGGCCATTCGCTGGGCGCCATGGCGGCCGTCGCCTTGGCTGCGCGGCACAACGACCTCATCGCCGGAATGGTGGTGATGGCCGGCACGTTGAAACCCGATTTCGCATCGGATCATCCCCTGGTCGCGGGGGTGCAGGCTCTGCGCGATCCGATATCGCCGACCGACCCGTTCTATGACTGGTGGCATGACTGCCGGCCCGGCGTGCCCCAGCCGTTTCTCGCCTGCCTGGCGAAAGACGCATCGGCCATGCCCGCGGCGCGCTGGCGCGCCATCGTGGACGAGATCCGCCGCGCCGACCTGACAACTGCGGCACAGGGAGTGCGAACCCAAACACTGATCATCGCCGGCGCGTGCGACCCGCTGTTCGGCGATGAGCACCAACAGGCGCTGTCGCGTTGCCTGTCGGAGGCACGCCTCGTGCGTGCCGAGGCGTGCGGCCACAATCCGCATTGGGAGGACCCGGCCTTTGTCGCGCGGGCCATCACCGGGGCATTCGACGCCTAGCGCCCAACCAGGGATCGCGACGTGGGCGACAGCCGCAAGGTCTCGGTTGGTTTGGTCAGATCAAGCTGAACTGCCCGCAAAAAGCGCTGCCATGCCGGCGCGGCGGCGAGGGCGGCTTCCTGGCTTGCATGCGCCTCGGCGCTGTCGAACCGGGCGACGGAAACGAAGACGTTCTCGCTGGCCCGCACCGGCAGCCGCGGAAAACTGTTTTCGGCATGTTCGGTGACAAAGGCGGCGAGGAGGCGCACGCCGGGCGCCTTCATCAAGGGCGCCGCCTCCGCCGCGAACCGACTGGCGAATTCGGCCTCAGCTCCTGATCGCAAGTGGTGAATTCGGACGACAACAACACCGCCCAAACGGTTCTCATTGCTGGAGTTTTCGTGCTCGGCAGAAAGCGGCCGCTGAAGTCCTGACAGGTCGAAGCCGGCGCTCGGCCATACCGGCTTCAGCAGCAGCACATCGTCCGAATCGATCATCGTCGCATTGGCCGCGTCGCGGTGCGCCGCCCAGATCGTGCCGTCGTAGAAGGCGGCCAGCGCCTCCTTGCGTGTGTCCATGCTGTCGAAGCCGCGCAGCCAGACGAACATGTCCGGACGGTCCAGATCGCGGAACTGGCCGATGATGGTCATTCCAGCCGCCTCCTGGCTTTCGATGAACTCGCGGTCAAACAGGGCAATCAATGTTTCGCGCTGCCCGGGCCTCAACGTGTACTGCCGCAATTCGACGACGGGCGAGGCAAGCATTGCAGCCTGCGGAGCGGCGTTCAGGGGCAGGTTCATCGGAAGTCTCCAAAAAACAGGGTGATCATCCTGTTTATAAACAAACCGGTTGTCCTGTTTTGTCAACATGCTATTCTCTCGCTATGTCAGCAGAGACGACCATTCGATCTGGCCCAAGGCCACGAAAGCGCGTCAACGACCCCGAGGGCATGCGCTGCAAAGTGCTCGACGTCGCCGAGGTCGCGTTCCAGGCGCGCGGCTATCACGCGACCAGCTTCGGCGATCTCATGACAGCGGCAGGGGTCAGCGGCGGCGCATTGCATCATCACTTCCCGACCAAGAAGGCGCTGGCCCTGGCGGTGATCGAAGAGCGTGTGGCGGCAGCGGTCGAGGCGACATGGATCGCGCCGGTAGTGGCAGCGGTTTCGGCACGCGAAGGAGTGCGGGCTGTGTTCGAGGCTGTCGCGGCGGAACTGGAACAGCAGGGTTTCGTGCGCGGCTGCCCGCTCAACAATCTGGCGCATGAACTGTCGCTCGCCGATCCGGATTTCCGCGCTGCCCTTGCCGGCATCTTTGCGGCATGGCGCCAGGCGATCGCCGACAAGATCAAAGCCGACCAGCAGGAAGGCAGGGAGCAAGGCACCGATCCCCAGCATTTTGCGGCACTTGCCGTCGCCAGCTATTCCGGCGCCATGTCGATGGCCAAGACGGCGCAGGACGCGACCATGCTGCGCGACTGTCTGGCGGCACTCGGCCAAGCCTGAGCCGCAGCTAGGCGTGCTTGATGATGGCGTTCGGGGGCGGACCAACCGAGCCGTGCTCGAAGATCGATGTTGGCAGAATGAGCCTTTCCGCCGGGCGCGGATCTCCCTTCAACCGCCGGATGAGCAATTCCGCGACGGAGCCCTCGCGCTCGATTCCGCCTGGTCTGAAGAAGAGGTGGTGGTCAATTCGGACGGCACCTATAGCGTAAAGGCTTCGACCATTCTGGGGCTTCTCAACGAGGCCTCGAATGTCATCGAGGGACATCCAAAGTTGGAACTGCAAAGCTACGGTGTCGGACCCAAGCCGAACCCCGGAGACGGCGAGCCGGTCTTCGGCCAGTTGATGAAGGACATCCAGGGATATTATGTTGCCCTGCGCGCCATGGACCTCTACTCGGCCAGCGGCTTGATCGTCTCGTAGCCGTTGACCGATTCCGCGCTGGTGCCTTCATCATAGCGCCGGGCAAGGGAGGCTTGCAGATCGGGCGCATAGAGCGCGGTGAACGTGTCGAGCGTCTCGCCGGCTCCGTTCTTGAAGGTCTCCTTGACCGCCAGGACGTGGTATTTGCAGCCGCCGAGGCTGAAGGTTTCCTTGCCCTTGACGACCAGGATCAGCGTCTTGGTGGCCTTCGGCTGCTTGTCCGGCGACAGCTCGACGAACTCGATCGTGCTCTTGGTTCCCGCCTTTAGCGGAAACAGTTTTCGCAGGTCGGAAAACGGGATCATTGCCAGCCGGCCGGTGTTGCTGTCGCGAAAAACCTCGATCAGGCCGGCATACAGGAACTGCTTTTGCGGTGATTGCGACTCATAGCTGTTGGCGACGGAGATCATCCCGCCCGCGGCGGGCCGAAACTCGCTTTGGATGCCTGGCCTCGCCAGAATGAACCCGTTTTTCGCGGACTTCGCATCGACGCATGGACCGGCAAACGCAACACTCGCCGGCAGCAGAACCGCCAATGCCATGCCGATAAGCGCGCGCTTCATGACGCTCCTCCGTTTCGTGCGAATACAAGTGCAGGTAGAAATTGACAGACGTTCATGGCGATGTCGATGGTCAGGGCAGTGACGGTATTGCCGAAACTGGACGGACGGACGTCGCCTGTGCTGAAATTCCGCCGATGATGAATCACTGGGCGCCACAATTGCTTTCACGACGCAGCTTTCTGATGCAGGCCGCGGGTCTTGTCGCGGCCGGCGCGCTTTCACGCCCGGCGCTCGGACAGACCGGGCAGCGCATCCAGCCCATCGATGCCACCTTCCTGTTCATCGCCGATGTCCATGCCTGCCGGATGGCGAGCGGCCTCAGCCCCAACTGCCGGCAGGAGGGCAAGACCGACGTCGCGCTGCTGCGCAATGTCGCGGCGCTGAATGCCGTCAATGACAAGCACTGGCCGGCCGAGATCAACGGCGTCGCCACCGGCTTGCGTTCGGCCGGCAACCGGATCGGCATGCCGCTCGGTCTTGTCGTCGGCGGCGACATCACCGACGATGGCGGCGGCCAGATCACCCAGCCGAGCGAGGGCACGCAGCTGCTGCAGTTCAGCCAGCGCTATAGCCAAGGCGTTGGCCCGGATCGTGTCCACATGCCGGTCTATGTCGGGCTCGGCAATCATGATCTCGACCAGAACGGTCCGCCGCATCATGTCGATTGGTACCGGCGTGAACTGCGCGACTACGTCGAGGTCAACCACCGCCCCGGCGTGTTCTTCAAACCACCTGTGCCGGCCACCAGCTACGATGTCGACACCGACTGCTATTCATGGGACTGGGGCGGCCTGCACCTTGTCCAGACGCATCGTTTCACCGGCGACATCGGTCATGGCGCCGATTCGAGCCTGCCTTGGCTCAAGCAGGATCTCGCGACCTACGCGGCGGATGGCCGCCCCGTCATCCTGTTCCAGCACTATGGCTGGGACATTTTTTCGACGGAGCGGTGGGATCCTGCCAAGCGCACCTATGACGATGACGGCGCCGGTGCGCCGCACTGGTGGGGCGAGGCCGACAGACAGGCGCTGCTGGCGGCGCTGAAGGGCTACAATGTCGTCGGCATCTTCCACGGCCATCAGCATGACACCCCGCTGATCTACCACCGTGACGGGCTCGACCTGTTCAAGCCGAAGGCCGCTTATATGGGAGGGTTCGCCGTGGCCCGGGTGACCAGCGATGGCATGGACGTGGCGCTGGGCGAGGCGACCGACGACCATGGCGAGGTCACCTTCACCAACGCTTTCAGCAAGGGCTGGAGCACTTGAAAAAGGCGGCCCTGGCGGCCGCCTTTCTGATTGCCACGACATGTCTCGATGCGGGATCAGAGTGCCTTCCTGACTTTGTCCTTCACGTCGCCATAGGCCTTCTGCACCTTGCCGGCGACCTTGTCGGCCATGCCCTCGGCCTGGGTCCGTCGGTTGCCGGTCGCCTTGCCGGCGGCCTGTTTGACCGCGCCCTTGACCTGCTTGGCCAGACGGCGACCTGATCCTTGTTCACCATGTTCCGCATCTCCTGGAAGTTTGAATTCGGGGGAATTCGTCCGCCGCGAACAAACGGGCCGCCGTCGATTAAAATCCAGGCGCTGTTGCGGAATAGGATGACTGCGCGACCCGCTTCCGGTGGCAAGGCTGGCGGGATAGGTTGCGCGGACGCACCGCGCGCATGGAGAGAAAAATGGCGGAGTTCACGCTCTACATCGGCAACAAATGCTTCTCCTCGTGGTCGCTCCGGCCATGGGTGGCGATGAGGCATCTGGAGATACCATTCGAGGAAGGTTTTGTGCGGCTGCGTACGCCCGAGACGTTTGCCAATCTGGCGAAAGTGTCGCCGACCGGTCAGGTGCCCGTCCTGAATCACAAGCCGTTGCAGGGAGGGAGCAGGATCGTCTGGGAAACCCTTGCCATTCTTGAGTATCTCGCTGACCTGTTTCCCGAGAAAAAGCTCTGGCCGACCGGTATCGGCGCCCGTGCCTTGGCGCGCGCGGCGGCGACCGAGATGCATTCCGGTTTTCGCGAGGTGCGCTATGGCTGGCCGATGAATTTGCGGCGGCCGAAGGGGCACAAGCCGCTCGACGCCGAAGGGGAGGTGCAGCGGGCACGCATCGAGGCGCTATGGCGCGAATGCCGCGAGAAATACGGCAAGGGCGGTCCGTTCCTGTTTGGCCATTTCACCGCGGCCGATGCCATGTATGCACCGGTCGTCACCCGCTTCGACACCTATGGCGGCGAGCTCGCGCCCGAGACCAGGGCCTATGTCGACGCCGTGCTGGCAATGCCGGCGATGCGGCACTGGTATGCGGAGGCGGCGAAAGAGCCATGGCCGGAGCCGGGGCCGGACGAATAGACCGAACGACGGACAGCAATCAGGTTTCGCTCCTGGAGGAGGACCGATGGCCAGCAACGAAGCACCACGTGAAGCTGCGACGACAAGGATCTTCCATTGCCGGCTGATCCCGCCGCGGCCGGACTTCGCCTTTACCATGACGGACGAGGAAAGGGAGCTGATGAGCCGGCATGCCGACTACCTGCGCGCCAAGCTGCGCGAGGGCACCATGATCTTGGCTGGCCCGGTCGCCGATCCGGCCGGTCCTTGGGGCCTGCTGATCCTGCGTGCCGGCAGCGAGGCCGACGCAAAGGCGATAACCGATGGCGATCCAGTGGCAAGGTCAGGCCGCGGCTTCCGCTACGAGATCCTGCCGATGATCAGCACGATCATGTACGGCGACACCGAAAGCTAACGGTCCGGCTCCGGCCACAGCGCCTCCAGCGTGCGAGCCCCGCTCGGCCGCCACCGTGATCCGGGAGAGGGCCTGACACAAATAAGAACGCCCCTCGCACCGGTTATTGTGCGGGAGGCGTCCTTTCGTCAGCACTCCTGAGATCGCTCTCTGAAACTGCTGACCCCAATGAAATGCGCTGGCAGGGGATTGGTTCCGGGGGTGGTGTGATTTTTTTGGGAGGAGCCTGGCCTTTCTGCCGTTCATCGGTTGAGGCTCTATTCGTGTGACAACCTGAAATTGAAGCCGGGCTTTTGGAAAACCAGAAATTGACTCGGCGGCAAAAGCAGTCTAAAAGAACTATGTCGATATTTGTTTGACCGACTTTTGTTATCCGCGCACGCATGCGCGCCTTTGACGAACTTCCCCATCAAAAATCGAGACAAAAATCGCTGTGCAGTCGCACCGCGATTAACGAATATTTGCCATGGAAAGGGTTCGTTTATGAGCACCGGCACAGTTAAATGGTTCAACGCCACCAAAGGTTTTGGTTTTATTCAGCCTGACGACGGCTCGGCCGACGTTTTCGTCCACATCTCGGCCGTAGAGCGCGCCGGCATGCGCGACATCGTCGAGGGCCAGAAGCTTGGCTACGAGATGGTCCGCGACAACAAGTCGGGCAAGATGTCCGCCGACCAGTTGAAGGCGGCCTGAAGAACGAATTCAGCCCTCCCGGTGACCACGGATGTACTGGCACCGGTGCAGGGCGAATTCCGACGCGTGGCCCTGGAAACCTGAGTTTCCAAGGCGCATCATGCGCATGAGAGGAGCGTTTCCTGCGGATCCAGCCCTGTGCATTCTTCTGGATGTCACTGGATGCGCGGTACTCCCCAGGGAAGGTCAGGCGGTGCCTGGCCTTTTTCATATTACGCCTGCTGCCGCCGAAAATGCGCTGCGCATCGGGCTGAACGTGCTAAGGGACGGCTTGGCAATTTGAATCCGCCGCCGTATTGCCCCGATGCCGTGTTGCTTTGTGCGTGGTCCCGACCGACGACCCGGTCTCGCCCTACCGGCACCAGGCTCCTGACAGGAGAAAGATTTTGACCGACCATTCGAAGACCGCCGCCGATCCGGCGGTGTCGCTGTTCAGCAAGACGCAAACCCAGTCGATGTCGCTCAACCGCATCCTATCCGAGCGCGACGCCGTCAGCGAGGCGCGGGAAGCCAAGACGGCCCGCTTGCGCGAGCTGCGCCTGGAAAAGGAAGCCGAAGAGATGGCGGCGGCCGCCGCACTTGCGGCGCGCCCGAAAAGAGCCGGAAAACGCTGATGGCCACCAAGCGCGTACCGCCAACGCCGATCGCGGCCGATGCGACCATCGCCGACATGGTCGAAACCCTGGACAAGCCGGTCGAATATGTCCGGCGCGTGCTGGAAAAACTCGAGCGCTGCAAGCGCGCCCATGGCGATGCCCAGGTGCGCGTCGGCGTGCGCGGCCGCGCCGAAGCCCCGAACTACCTGATCGAATACGTTCGCGAGGACAAGAAGACCCTGGAGCGGGTCACCTATCAGGATGCCGCCTATAGCGGCAGCACCCATCGCGAACTGGCGCCGCATCACATCGCGGAAGCCAGGAACTGGTCGCCAGAGGAAATGAACATCACGGCGGTTTCGGCGCTGATCGGCCGCTTGCGCAATCCACGCGCCCCATCATCGCGTTTCGCCGACGAGGACTGACATGGCCATAAAATTCTCCGCCAAGGACCAGCCGGCGGCGCCAACTCCCGCAGCAAAGCCCGCCAAGCCGGCCGCCGCGAAGGCCAGCGAATCTGCCGACCCCGCGACCGATCTGTTCAAGTCACCGGTCGAAGCGCCGGCGCGCAAGACAGGCAAGAAGAAATAGCGCCTTGCCGCGGGACGCCGATCGCAATCCTGCCGCGCCGGGGCTGCTCGCCCTGGCCGCTGCCGCAAGCCGTTCCTCTCGACGCGACGCCGCGCCGCTCTTTGACTGCCAGAGCTGCGGCGCGTGCTGTTCCTATTCGGCCGAGTGGCCGCGTTTCTCCACCGAGGATGACGCGCAACTCGAGCGCATTCCTGAAAAATATGTAGCCCTCGACCTGTCCGGCATGCGCTGCGAGGGCGTGCGCTGTTCGGCTCTGACCGGCGAAGTCGGCAAGTCGACCGCCTGCGGCATCTATGAAACGCGCCCGGATGTCTGCCGCGCCTGCATGCCCGGCGACGAGGAGTGCCTGATGGCAAGGGCCGCGCACGGGCTGGCGGTGGGGTAGTTCCATCCCCCGCTTTGCGGCGCAAGGGAAACGCCAATCACCGTCGCTTGCCTCGACTTGCGCCACCCGATAGCTTCCTTGCCGGGCAGGGCCGTGGAGGAAATCATCGTGAGCATCGAGTTTCTGTTGACGTCGCTGATCGTCGTTGCCTCGCCCGGCACCGGCGTTCTCTACACGCTGAGTGCGGGACTTTCGCGCGGTGCGCGGGCTTCGATCATTGCCGCCTTCGGCTGCACGCTCGGCATCATCCCGCACATGGCCGCTGCCATCACCGGCCTTGCGGCGTTGCTGCACACCAGCGCGGTCGCCTTCGAGACGCTGAAATATCTCGGCGTCGCCTATCTCATCTACATGGCCTGGAACACACTGAAGGAGAAGGGCGGCCTCAGTGTCGAGGATAATGTCGCGCCGCGCTCGGCCGGCAAGGTGATTGCCACCGGCATCCTCGTCAACGTGCTCAACCCGAAACTGTCGATCTTCTTCTTCGCCTTCCTGCCGCAGTTCGTCAGCACCACCGAGCCCAATGCGCTGTCGAAGATGCTGGAGCTCAGCTCCGTCTTCATGCTTTTGACCTTCGTGGTTTTCGTCGGCTACGGCATCTTCGCCGCTTCGATCCGCCGCCATGTCGCCTCGCGGCCGATGGTGCTGACCTGGATGCGCCGAACCTTCGCCGGTGCGTTTGTCATGCTCGGCGCCAAGCTGGCATTGGCTGACCGGTAGCGGCGACCGGCCAGCTATCCCTTCACATAGCCCATCGCCTCGACGATGCGTCCGTCCTCTACACGCATGAGATTGACGCCACGGACGGAGTTACCGTCGGCCATCCAGTAGCGCCAGCGGATGGTCGCCCGGTCGCCGGCGACAAAGGTCTCCTCGAGGTCGAAGCGCGTGCCTGGCTGGGTGGCGATCGCCGACCACAGCTGGACGCATGCTTGCCGCCCCGCATGACGCGCGCCATCAGGCGCCGGCACGGTGTTTTCGATGACGCATTCTTCGGCAATCAGTTCGGGAAGTGCGGACGGGTCGTGCAGCTGGAACACGTCGTTGAAGCGCCGCATGATCTCGGCCGTCTGTCCGGAGCGGTCGTCTGGGTTGAGAGTGATAATACTGTCCTGTTTCATCTCGTCCTCCTGATGTCAGTGTGCCGTGGTGGTGGTTGCGAGGAGCTCGGCCTTGAGCGTGATGGAGGCCACGCCGGCCAGGGCGCGCGAAACGAGGCATGTCGTTTTCGCCCTCTCCGCGAGGTTCTGGAATTCATCCGGAGCAAGCCCCGGAATCTCGGCTTGCGTCTCAAGCTCGATGCGGGTGATCGTCGGTCCCGCGGCGGCTGCGCCGAGATGCACCTTGGCGACGGTGCTGATGCTTGTCGGTATGTGGTGGGCTGTGCCCAGTATGGCGCTCAGGGCCATAGAAAAGCAGCCGGCATGCGCCGCGGCGATCAGCTCTTCCGGGTTGGTGCCCGGACCGTTTTCGAAACGCGACGGGAAAGAATAGGCGCCTTCGAAGACCCCGCTGCCGAGCTTCACCTTGCCCGAACCCTCTTTCAGCGTCCCTTGCCACCTCGCCGAGGCTTCGCGAATTGTCATTGTCGTTCTCCTTTGGTTTGAGGCATCGATGGGTCAGGCGCCGTCGACGACCACTTTTCCGAAGACGTCGCCCTGCTGGAAATAGCGATAGGCATTGCGGGCCTCGCTGAAGGCAAAGACCTTGTCGATGACGGGCGACAGGCGGTGCTGCGAAACAGCGCGCAGCATGGCTTCGAGATTGCTCCGGTTGCCGACGAAGAGGCGGCTGATGGTGGCGAGGCTGCGCTGGTAGACTGCCGCCGGGATCTGGATCGATCCGCCTTTCGCATCCTGCAGCGTGAGCAGCACGATGTGTCCGTAAAGCGTGCTGGCGATCAGCGACTGCGCGAAGGTCGCCGGGCCACCGGTCTCGACGACGAGATCGATGCCGCCGGTCTGGTCGCGGACGGCCGCACCCCATTCGGGCATGTCCGACGTCGAGATCACAAGATCGGCGCCCAGCATCCGTAGCCTGTCGGCCTTCTCTGCGCGCGAGGTGACGGCGGCGACGCGGCAGCCGAGCAGCTTGGCGAACTGCAGCGCAAAGAGCGAGACGCCGCCTGAACCGATGACTAGAACCCATTGGCCTGGCTTTGGAATTCCGGCACTCGTCACCGCGTTCCAGGCGGTCACGCCGGCGCAGGTCAGCGTCGCCGCCTCACGCCATTCGAGATGATCGGGCAGGCGCGCCGCCCATTGTTCGTCGAGAACCGCGTATTCCGCCAGCATGCCGTCCAGCGTGCAACCGAGCTGGTCGATGAGACCGGCGTTGATGCGGCCGTCGATCCAGCGGGCGAAATAGCTGCCGGTGACACGGTCACCGACGGCGAAGCGGGTGACGGCATCGCCGATGGCGACAACGTCGCCAGCCCCGTCGCTCAATGGAACGACACCCTGGCGCGGCTGCAGCGGATAGGTGCCGTTGAGGATCATCGTGTCGCGGCGGTTGAGCGAGGCGGCACGGACACGCACCACGATCTCATGCGGTTTTGGCTGAGGCTGTGGCTCGTCCCGCATCACCAGGCATTCTGTCCCGCCCGACCCTTCAAGACGATAGCTGCGCATGGTGTTGCCTCCGATATGTAGACTGATCTACATATTATGTAGACCGATTGTCATATTCTGCGCAAGGCCTATAATGATTGCTGCTGACAGAGGTTGACATGGCGAACGACACCCGCACCCGCATACTCGACACGACCGCGCTGCTGCTCCGGCAGCGCGGCTATCACGGCACATCGCTCAACGACATATTGAGCGCCAGCGGCGCGCCGCGCGGTTCGCTTTACTTCCATTTTCCGGGCGGCAAGGACCAACTGGTGATCGAGGTGACGCGTGACAGCGTTGCCGGGGTGACGGCGAGACTGGGCGAAGCGCTGGCCGCCGAAAGGGATCCGGCGGTGGCGGTCCATCATATCTACCAAGCAGTGGGGCGCATGCTGGAAGACAACCAGTTTTCGCTCGGCTGTCCGATCGCGCCCGTCGTGCTGGACTCACCGACCGACGTGCCGGAGCTGGCGGATTTGTGCCGCGCGGCCTTCGAGCAGTGGATAGGGCTGTTGCGTGAGGCCTTCGTCAGGGCCGGAGTGCCCGAACGCCGCGCCCACGCTCTGGCGCTGCTGGTCGAATCGTCGCTGGAAGGGCTGATGGTGATCGCCCGCGCCACCCGGGACCGCGCCCCGCTACAGGCGGTGGCGGACGAGGTCGCGGCGCTGATCGAAGCCGCGGTGCTTGCCGGCGAGGTTCAGCGACGCGCGGAGGCCGGTGTCTGAGGTCAAGCCCCCTGGTTCGGGAAGCAGGCGCTGGCGCTGAGGTTCGGGCCGTTAGCCAGCGACGTCAGGAAGGCCGGCAGCACGGTCGTGAATTTGTAGGAAACCTGGACGCTCGAAAAGCCGGACAGGCCCGAGCAGGCGGTGTTGTTGCTGACGGTGATGTTGGCGTTGCTGAGCACGATGCCGTCGGTTGCCGCCCGACTGCTGATATAGCTGATGGCGCTGGCGGCATCGTAGACGCCGTTCTGCGCGCATCCGCTCTGCAGCACGCCGACGCAACGCGCCCCTGCCGCGGCGATTTCATTCAGCACATGCTGGGCCCAGTACATGCGGCCGAACTCGAACGTGCCCATCAGCACGAGCAGCAACGGCACTGACAGCAAGGCGAACTCGACGGCGTTGGCACCGGATCTGTCGCGCAGGAAGGATCGGCGGCGGCTCATTGCGGCTGCGCCACCGACTTGACCGTGATGTTGCCGTTGCTGACGATGCCGAAGCCGCCGAAAAGCGGCGTATAGGGTTTGCTGGCCGTGATCGTTACGAATTTCCCCGCAATGCCGCCGCCACTGCAGATGCTGCCGCATGCCATCGGGGTGCTCCAGGCCACGGCCCCGGAACTGCCCGGGCAATAGCAGAGATCGGCATTGGCGACCGTGCCGCTCTGGGTGGCCGTGGATGTGGTGGCATTGTAGGCAAGTGCCGCACCGTTGTTGATAACGACCTGAATGCTGCCGCCATTGCCGCCCAGACCGCTGGTGACCACCGTCGCAATGTTGCCGGCCAGCGCGCCGCCGCCGGTGGAATTGACCTTGTCGCCATTGAGCAGCGCATAGTTCGAACCAGCCGAAACCGCCGAGCTCAGTTCGAATTTGGCCTTCAATGAGCCGCCTATGTCGACGGTTCCGGCCAGGATGACCAGCAGCACGGGGCTGACCAAAGCGAACTCGACCGCCGACACGCCGGTTTTCTGGCGCCGCAGGAAGTCTGTGAACGCGAAACGCCGGCTGGCGTGGCCGAGGCGTGACTGCTTGCTCATTGCACGAGGCTCACCTTGCTGCTGCCACCGGCACTCGAGGCCGCGATGCATTCCGATGCGGCTGTGGTGCCGCCCGATAGCGTGATGCGTGAGCCGATCATCTGCAGGCACTTGCTCGGGTCGGTGTTCGATCCCAGCACGCTCGAGCCGCCATTCATGATGATCGGGCCATAGGGAAAATAGAATGCGCCCGATATCTGGGCGTTGGAGCCGCCTTCGGCGAAGGTCGCGCCGCCGGTGTTGGAACTGCCCGTGGGGCCGATCACCGCCAGCTTCGCCGTCGCTCCCGACTGGGGTGCGGTGAGCGCGATGTTGCTATAGCCGGCGGCCACGCAGAAAACATAGCCGTTACAACTTCCCGAACTGGATTTGGCCTTGCCTGACAGGACAAGCGTCACATTGGCGCCGCTGACGCTGATCGTGCTGCCGTTGCAGTTGGCGCTGCCGCCGCCATTGCCGCCCAGCGCGAAATAGCCGTCCACGGTGTAGACGCCGGCGCCGAGCAAAATGGCGCCCGAGCCGATGAAGTTGCCGGCGATGTCGTGCTGCGCCGCGACCGGGACCACAAAGCAGCTGCCGCCGCCGCCGCCGTTCACATTGCCGACGACCTGGAAAACGCTGCTGGCGCCCGTCGCATCGGCCATGATCGTTGTCGAACCGCCGCCGAGCGTGATCGCGTCGCCATTGCTGCCTGGCCCGATCTTGTAGGAATTGGTCGTGCCCGAGCCGAAGGTGAGCGTTCCGGTGTTGGTATAGCCGCCGGGGAGCTCGAAAGTGCTCGGTCCACCAAAGGTCAAGGCGGACGCGTTGCAGATGCTGACCTGTCCCGAGCCGTTGCAGGCAGTGTCGCTGCGGCCGATCTTGAAGGTGCCGGCGCCGAAGGTGGTGGTGCCGTAGCCGGTGGTCAGCCCCTTGGCGAAGTTGAACGTGCCGGCGCCAAAGGTCGTTGTGCCGGCGGCGGTCACCTGCTTGCCGAAATTGTAGGTGCCGGCCCCGAACGTCGTGGTTCCGGCCGTGGTGAGGGTCTTGGCGAAGTTGTAGGTGCCTGGCCCGAAATTGGTGGTGGCACTGGTCGTGAGATCGCCGGCGATATTGTAAACTGTCGTTGCCGCGCCGCTTGTAGCGAAGTTGAGGTTGATGCCGCCGCCGATGGTGACGGTGCCCAGGTTGACCGTGGTTTTGCCGCCGCAGTCCAGCGTCCAGGTCGATGACGACGATGCCCAGCTGGCGGTGCAGCCGAGCGCGTTTGCCTGGCCTTGGGTGGGGCCTGTGTTCCAGCCGAAGTCGATGTTGTTGCCGTTGGGAGTGGTTGGCGCTGTTGGCGCGGCTGTCGTCGAAAGCGCCGCAACCGTTGCAATACGGGCCACGGCGGCCGTGACCGCGGCATTGCCGGCCAGCGGGTCGGGGGTGGATTTCTTGGTGATCACCGCGGTCGCCCCGCCTGGGCCGGTGATGCCGTTGCAAGGCTGGCTCGGGGCAGCGGCGGAATTGTAGTTGACGCCGAGCGCCGAAATGCTGGTGCCGCAGGGGACGGTCACCGTGTTGTTGGAAGAGACGGTGCATTTCTGCGCCGAGATCGAGGTACCGCCGCTCAGCGTCAGGCCGGTCTGCGTGCCGTCGAGCGCGAGCATGCATCCGGGCGTTTGCGGCTGCGCACCAAGCTCGGCCACCGAATTGGCATAGATCTGCAATTGCTGGCGATCGTTCAGGACGCGTGCCAGGAACAGCGTCCTGTAGGTGTTGATCGACACCGAAACCGCGTTGACGCCGGTCGTTTTCGGGGAGGCGACCAGGCTCACCTGTCCATTGGCGGCGGGAACGCCGTTGAGCACCGCGACGCCAACCGCGGTGGCAGTCATCTGCGAGGTGGACTTGTTCACATTATAGGCGAGGGCGCCCGCATAGGCTGACAGGTCGGCCACGCGCTGATTGTCGGCGCGCTCGACGAGGGCTGCGCCATATTCGGTCACCAGGGCGGCCATGCCGATCAGGACCGGCATCACCAGTGCCGAGATGATCAGCACGTTGCCGTCGCGGTTTCGTAAAAATCGCCGGAAAAATTGCATCGATGGTTACCCGACACGCCGCACGCGGAGCAACCTCGCCATGCTCCCGCCCTTTAGTAATCGCGAATGTGTTAAAAAATATTGTCTGACAAATTCACCTAGCGCCGTCAAAGCTTAGTCGAAACCTCTGATTTTGCTGGAAAACTGCTCAAGAAAGGGGCGAGTGCCCCGTCGAGTGGTGCAGACCTCGATGGTCGCTACCGTTGCAGGAGGCAAAGAAAAAGGGCGGCATCGCTGCCGCCCTTTCGTATGCATAAGCCAGGTGGCTTGGATTAGAAGTCCATGCCGCCACTCGAGCCCGCTTGCGGGCTCGAGCAATGTAAGTTCATGGGCGTGCTTTATGGACTTCTTAGAAGTCCATGCCGCCACTCGAGCCCGCTTGCGGGCTCGAGCAATGTAAGTTGATGGGCGTGCTTTATGGACTTCTTAGAAGTCCATGCCGCCCATGCCGCCCATGCCACCGCCGCCCATGCCGCCAGGCATGCCGCCGCCAGCCGACTCCTTCTTCGGAGCCTCCGCGATCATGGCTTCGGTGGTGACGAGCAGGCCGGCGACCGAGGCCGCGTCCTGGAGAGCCGTGCGGACAACCTTGACCGGATCGACGATACCCATGGCGATCATGTCGCCATATTCGCCGGTCTGGGCGTTGTAGCCGAAGGTCGCGCCCTTGTTCTCAAGGATCTTGCCGGCAACGATCGAGGCTTCCGCACCGGCGTTAGAGGCGATCTGGCGGGCCGGAGCCTGCAGAGCGCGACGCACGATGTTGATGCCAGCGGCCTGGTCGGCATTGGCGCCGGCAGCCTTGATGTTGGCCGAAGCGCGCAGCAGGGCCACGCCACCGCCGGCAACGATGCCTTCTTCCACGGCCGCGCGGGTCGCGTTCAGCGCATCGTCAACGCGGTCCTTCTTTTCCTTGACTTCGACTTCCGTCGCACCGCCGACGCGGATCACCGCAACGCCGCCCGCCAGCTTGGCGAGACGTTCCTGCAGCTTCTCCTTGTCGTAGTCCGAAGTGGTCTCTTCGATCTGCTGCTTGATCTGGGCAACGCGACCCTGGATCTCGGCCTTCTTGCCGGCGCCGTCGACGATGGTGGTGTTCTCCTTGGAGATCGACACCTTCTTGGCGCGGCCGAGCATGTTGAGGCCGACATTCTCAAGCTTGATGCCGAGGTCTTCCGAGATGACCTGGCCACCGGTGAGGATGGCGATGTCTTCCAGCATGGCCTTGCGCCGATCACCGAAGCCCGGAGCCTTGACGGCGGCGATCTTCAGGCCGCCACGCAGCTTGTTGACGACCAGCGTGGCCAGGGCCTCGCCTTCGACGTCTTCCGAGATGATGAGCAGCGGCTTGGAGGTCTGCACGACGGCTTCGAGAACCGGCAGCATTGCCTGCAGGTTGGAGAGCTTCTTCTCGTGGAGGAGGATGTAGGCGTCCTCGAGATCAGCAACCATCTTGTCGGCGTTGGTGACGAAGTAGGGCGAGAGATAGCCGCGGTCGAACTGCATGCCTTCGACGACTTCAAGTTCGGTCTCGGCGGTCTTGGCTTCCTCGACGGTGATGACGCCTTCGTTGCCGACCTTCTGCATCGCTTCCGCGATCATCTTGCCGACCGACTCGTCACCATTGGCCGAGATGGTGCCGACCTGGGCGACTTCCTCGGAGGTCTTGATCTTCTTGGCGGCCTTGCCGAGCGCCGCGACGACCTCGGTGACGGCCAGGTCGATGCCGCGCTTCAGGTCCATCGGGTTCATGCCGGCGGCAACCGACTTGTGGCCTTCCTGGACGATCGACTGCGCCAGAACGGTCGCGGTCGTGGTGCCGTCGCCGGCGATGTCGTTGGTCTTCGAAGCAACTTCGCGGACCATCTGCGCGCCCATGTTCTCGAACTTGTCCTCAAGCTCGATTTCCTTGGCGACGGTGACGCCGTCCTTGGTGATGCGCGGGGCGCCGAACGACTTGTCGATGACGACGTTGCGGCCCTTGGGGCCGAGCGTGACCTTCACCGCATCGGCGAGGATGTTGACGCCACGCAGCATGCGCTCACGGGCATCACGGGAGAATTTTACGTCTTTAGCAGCCATTTTTAGCTCCTGGCAGGGGCTTGCGATAAAGCCCGGAATTCAGTTGACGGTGAGGCCGATGATCAGCCGATGATGCCCATGATGTCGGATTCCTTCATGATCAGAAGGTCTTCGCCATTGAGCTTGACTTCGGTGCCCGACCACTTGCCGAACAGGATGCGGTCGCCAGCCTTGACGTCCAGGGGGACCAGCTTGCCGCTTTCGTCGCGCGCGCCGGAGCCGACGGCGATGATCTCGCCTTCCTGCGGCTTTTCCTTGGCCGTATCCGGGATGATGATCCCGCCGGCGGTCTTGGATTCGGATTCGACCCGGCGAACGACCACGCGGTCATGAAGCGGGCGGAACTTCGACTTTGCCATTTTTTCTTCCTCGAATGAGAACGGTGAGAAACAGTTCCTCCGTCCGGCGAAGCCGGACATATAGTTAGCACTCACCAAGGGCGAGTGCTAACGTGGCGCTGAAATAGGCCGCCGACCTGCGAGAGTCAAGGCGCGCGGCAGCCTCGAAAGGCGGTAATTTTTTCCACGGATTGCGGCTTAGAGAAACAACCGCAACTGCGTGTGGATGATCGACCGGTAATCCTCGATGGTCCGGCGGCCTTCCGGCTGGCCCTGCGCGAGCGCCAGGCGCACCACGCCACCGGCGAGCTGGAAGATCAACAGGACCATGCGTTCGAACTGCTCATGCTTGCCCGGCTCGATCAAGGTGGTGACATGGTCGCAGAACATCCTGGCCTGATGCCGGGTTTCGGCGATGTCGAGATTCTTCAGCGCCTTGTCGGCCTGGATGGCGTTCTGCAGGTCCTGGATGGCCGGATCGCCGGCGACGCGGCCGAGGTAGTCGTCAAGCAACCGGTCGGCGGCGGCGATGACGTCCTTGGCTTCGCGGACATCGGCGAGGATATCAGTCAATCGCGCGCGGCTCACCTCCGAAAACCGCTCATAGAGCATCGCCAGGATCGCCGACTTGTTGGGGAAGTAGTGATAGACGGTGGCGATTGGTCCGCCCGCCAATGCGCCGACTTCCTTCATGGTGACGGCGTCGATGCCCTTCTCGCCAATCAGCCGCATGGTCGTCGACAAGATGGCATCGATGCGCTCGCGGCTGCGCTCCTGCTTGGGCTTGCGCCTCGGTTCGGTCGCTGTTCGCCTTGCTTCCACCATACACCGGTCTTTCGCACGAATTGCCAAATTCTGGTTGACAAAAAATATGATCAAGTATCAGTTTCTAAAATACTGACAGATTGTCAGCTTTTTTGTCGTGCGACAAGGGACGTTGGGAGGCGGCTTTGGCATCTGGTGACGCGTATGCCGGAAGCGGCGACTGGCTGGTCGGCAATCCGACCGGCGGGCAGCTTGCCTCGGCGCTGTGGATCGGCTCGGTCGGCCTGCTCATTCTCGGCCTGCAGCCAGTGCTGCTCGGCGCTCTCTACACGGAGGGCCATGTCAGCGGCGACGAACTGGCGCTGGTCGCCACCGCCGAGATGATCGCCATTGCCATCGGTTCGGCGATCGTCGCGATGCTGCTATCGGCCCGCAACATGCGCTGGAAAAGTGCGGTGCTGCTGCTCCTGCTGGCGCTGGCGAATGTCTGGACGGCCTATGCCGCCGGGGCCAATGCATTGATGGCGGCACGCGCCTTGGCCGGCCTTGCCGAAGGCGGGCTTGTCGCGGTCGCCACCGAGCTGATCGCCCGTTCGCGGCGCGCCGAACGCATCGGCGGCTTTTTCGTCACCATGCAGACGCTGGCGCAATGCGCGCTTGCCCTGCTGCTGGCGCTCTATGTCATCCCGGCCGCCGGATCGGCCGGCGGCTTCCTCATTCTCGCGGTCGTCTGCGTCCTATCGCTCATCGTCGCCTTCGTCGTCCCCACCGATTACGCCATTCTGCCCAAGGACGAGAACCTCGCCAATGTGCTGACGATTCCTTCGATTACCGCCCTGTTGTGCGTCTTCTGTTATTTCATGTTCTTCGGCTCGGTCTGGGCGTTTCTGGAACCGGTTGGCGCCCAATTCGGCATTGACGGCCGCACAGTCGGCCTGATCGTCTCGGCCAGCCTGGCGGTTCAGGTCCTGGGCGCGATGACGGCGACCGTGTTCGAGGCGCGCATCGATTATCGGGTTGCCATCGCACTCATTGGCACTGTCGCGCTTGTCGCCTCGCTCGTGCTGGCCAGCGGACCTGGCCTCACCACCTTCTGGGTCGCCGCCCTGGTCATGGGTTTCATTCTCCTGTTCATCGTGCCCTACCAGATCCGCCTGGCGATCACGGCCGATGACACCCGCACCGCCGTGCTCCTGGTGCCGGCCGCGCAGCTCTTCGGCCTGGCGATCGGGCCGGTTGCGGCGTCGCTGCTCATCGACGGCAAGGATTTCCGCCCGGTTCCGGAATTCGCTGCCGGCAGTGCCTTGGCCAGTGTGCTGTTGCTTGGCCTGTTCATCCTCGTGGCGCGGCGTCGCCGGGTTGTTGCGTGAGCGCCATGTCGAACATCTGGAGCAACTGGTCCGGTTTTGTCACTGCCGCGCCGCGGCTGATCGCCAGCCCCGCCGATGCCAGCGAAGTTGGTGACCTCGTTCGCACCGCGCCCGGCCCGGTCCGTGTCGTCGGTGCCGGTCACTCCTTCACCCCACTGGTGAAATCCGAGGGCACGATCCTGTCTCTGGAAAAACTGGAAGGGCTGGTCTCGCATGACGCTGAAAAGCATCAGGCACGCGTGAAGGCAGGGACGCGGCTCGGTTCGCTCATGCACATCCTGCAAGGCATCGGCCAGGGCCTGCCCAATATGGGCGACATCGACCGCCAGGCAATCGGCGGCGCGCTGGGAACCGCCACCCACGGCTCGGGGCCGACGCTCGGCGCCTATCACACGCAATTGGAGACGGTGCAGATCGTCGACGGGCTCGGCAAGGTCCGCGACTTCACCAGGGCAGGGGATCAGGACATGATCCACGCCATCGGCGTCGCGCTGGGTGCCTTCGGTGTCCTGAGCGAAGTGACGCTGAACAACATCGCGACCTACCGGCTGCGCCGCCGCAAATGGGTGCTGCCGATCGGCGACATGCTGCGCGATTTCGAAAAGATGATGACCGCGCACCGCTCGGCCGAATTCTACTACATTCCGTTTTCCGGCTACGCGCAGTTCATCGCCAGCGACTTCAGCACCGAGGCGACCACCACGCGCCCGACCGACGATGACGAAGGCTCCTTGCGCACGCTGCGCCGGTTGCGCACCGGGCTCGCCTGGCTGCCGTCACTGCGCCGCCGCCTGATCCTCGGTGCCGTCGCGAAAGTGCCGGCCGAGGATTATGTGCAGGACTGGCTCAACGTCTATGCCAGCGACCGCCAGACCAAGTTCAACGAGATGGAATATCACCTTCCCTTCGAGGAGGGGCCGAAGGCGCTGGCCGAGATCATCGCGCTCACCGAAAAGCACTTTCCCGAAGTCTATTTCCCAATGGAGGTGCGCAGCGTCGCGGCTGATCGGTTCTGGCTCTCGCCCTTCTACAACAGGCCGACCTGTTCGATCGCCGTCCACCACGACGCGGCGAGCGATCCGTTGCCCTTCATGCAGGCGGCCGAGCCGATCTTCCGCAGGTATGGCGGCCGGCCGCATTGGGGCAAGATGCACAGCCTGAAGGCGGCGGATTTCAAGAAGCTCTATCCCCGTTGGGACGACGCCATGGCGGTTCGCCGCGACATCGATCCGCAAAACCGATTCGTCTCGCCCTACATGGCAGGGCTGTTCGGCATTGAACCCAGTCCTTTTGGCATCGAACCCAGTCCTTTTGGCATCGAACGATGAGTGCCTACTTTGCCGCGCTCTCCGAAGCACTGAAGACCGCCGGCATCTTCCAGCCCTGCCTGCTGCTCGACCTCGACCGGCTGGATGGCAACATTGCGCTGGTCAAAGCCAGGCTTGACCCGAGTCTTGCCGTGCGGCTGGTCGACAAGTCGCTCGCTTGCCTGCCGCTGCTTGCGCATATCGGCAAGACGCTCGGAACCGGCCGCTTCATGACCTTTCATCCACCGATCAGTGAGGCGGTGCTGGAGGCGTTTCCGGATGCGGGTCTCCTGTTCGGCAAGCCGATGCCGATCGGGGCGGCCAGGGCGGCACTGGTGAAGGGTGGCGCCGACTGGTCGCGCGTCTGCTGGCTGATCGACAGTGACGAAAGACTGGCGGAATACGGCGCTCTCGCGATCGAACTCGATATCGAACTGCGCATCGCCTTCGAGATCGATGTCGGGCTGCATCGCGGCGGCTTCGCCAACCCGGAGGCCTTGTCGAAAGCGTTAAGCGCCATGGCGGCCCACAAACGACTGCGCTGCGAAGGCGTCATGGCCTATGAGGCGCACGCGCCGCATATTCCCGGCCTGTTCGGCGGGCCGGCCAAGGCGTTGGCGCAGGCTTCGGAGCGGGCCGCCGCTTTCGTGGCGCGCCTCGGCCCGGACCGGCGCCGCATCCTGAACATTGGCGGCAGCAAGACCGCGCTGCTGCATCACGGCGGCATTGCCAATGAAGTGTCGATGGGGTCGGCCTTCGTGCTGCCCAGCGATTTCGACTCGCCTGGCCTCGACGGTTTCCAGCCGGCGGCCTTCATCGCGACGCCGATCCTGAAGATGGCCGAGCCGATGCTGCCGGGTCCGCCGGCTGTTTCCCGCCTGCTGCAGGCGCTCGGCCGGTTCCCCCGCAAGGGCTGCTATCTCTATGGCGGCAAATGGATGGCCGAACCGGTCTTTCCCGAGGGCATGAGGACGAATCGCCTGCTCGGCCTGTCTTCCAACCAGCAATTCATGGGCCTGCCTGCCGATAGCGTCGCCAAACCAGGCGACTACGCGTTCCTGCGGCCGACGCAGAGCGAGGCCGTGCTGCAGCAATTCGGGCCGATCGCGGTGCTTTCCCAGGGCAGGATCGTTGATCGTTGGCCGGTGTTGCCGATGATGTGATCGCGTCGGGTAGGTCGATATAGTTGACTAAGTCAAGTAAATGGTTGATCCTGTGAAGGCAGGAGATGACCATGACGATTCACCATCACCCCAAGAACGAAGCGCCGAACAAGCAGCTGATCGATGCGGTGCGGGCTTTCAACCGCTTCTACACCCGCCAGATCGGCCTGCTCGACGAAGGGTTGCTGAAAAGCGCCTTCTCACTGACCGAGGCGCGCGTGCTTTACGAGCTGGCGCACCGCGACGGTTTGACCGCGACCGACCTTGGGCGCGATCTCGGTCTCGACGCCGGCTATGTCAGCCGTTTGCTGAAGAAGTTCGAACGCCATGACCTCATCTCCAGGTCGACGCTGGTTTCGGATGCCAGGCAATCCTCGATTGCGCTGACGCCGGCGGGCAGGAATGCATTTGCGCCGTTGAACAAGGATTCGCATGACCAGGTCGCGGCCTTGCTCGATCGGCTGCCTGCTTCGGAACAGGACCGGCTGGTGAAGTCCATGCGGACTATCCAGGCACTGCTGGACGAAAGCGCAGAGCCGAAAATTCCCTATCTGCTGCGGCCGCTGCAGATCGGCGACATCGGCTGGATCACCCGCCGGCAAGGGATGCTCTACGCGCAGGATTATGGCTGGGACGAAACCTACGAGGCGCTGGTCGCCGAAATCCTCGCGGCCTTCGTCAAATCCTTCGACCCGAAATGGGAGCGCAGCTGGATCGCCGAGCGCGATGGCGAGGTCGTCGGTTCGGTCTTCGTCGTGCGCAAGTCGCCCGAGGTGGCGAAGCTCAGATTGCTTTATGTTGAGCCTTCGGCACGCGGCCTTGGCATCGGCGGGCGCTTGGTCGACGAGTGCATCGCCTTCGCGCGAGCCAAAGGTTACAAGACGCTGACGCTTTGGACCAACGATATACTGGGCTCGGCGCGCCGCATCTATCAGGCGGCGGGCTTCAAGCTGATCGACGAAGAGCGCCACCATTCCTTCGGCAAGGATCTGGTCGGGCAGACATGGGATTTGGAATTATAGCGCCGATCAACCCTTGATCGGTATCCAGATCTCCAGTCCGCCATTGCCGCTGCGCGGATCGAACTCCGGGCCATAGCGTTCGAATTCCGGCGCGTCCGCTATTTCGTGTCCGGAGCGCGGCAGCCATTTGTTCCAGATCGTGTTGACGGTGCGGCGGATGGTCGAAATGTGCTCGCGATGCGAAAACACCGCATATTTCTGAGCCGGTATGCGCACGCGGCTGAATTCCCCGGGAAGGTCGGAAAAGTCCGAGACCTCGACGCCGGCGATGTAGTCGAAATTGCCGGCATCGTCGCCGTTGACGCAGACGCCATAGGCGACGTCACCGGTCTCGCCCGGAATGTTGCCGATAAAGGGGCCGAAGCGTTGCCATTGCATCGGAATGGCGGCGCTGGTCCCGCAGCTGTAGCGCTCGCCGAGCCCCGCGATGAGGAACGGCCGGCTGGTCTCGAAGCGTGGCGGTTCGAGCTTGGCAAGAAAGGACTGGTCCATCAGGATCGGCTCCACGAGGTCGAGGGTCTTGGTCGAGCCTTGCGCTCGCACCAGTTCCGGCGTCGTGCCGAACTGGTCGCGGAAGGCCCGGGTGAAGGCCTCATGCGAGTTGTAGCCGGCATCGAGCGCCACCGAGAGGATGTCGGGCGCGCCGTCGGCGAGCCTGCGTGCCGCCTCGGTCAGCCGGCGCGCGCGCATATAGCCCATGACAGAGCGGCCGGTGGCGGCACCGAAGGCGCGCGTCACATGAAAGCGCGATACACCGCTGCTTTGAGCGACGTCGTCGAGCGAAATCGCCTCCGGCAGATGGCTTTCGACAAACCACAGCGCTTTCTCGGTCGGGTTCATGGGCTTCTCGCATTGGGTCGGACCATCTTGCCGCTTTCTTCCGTGACAATTTGATCGAAATTGCGCAGCGCGCGAATTTCGTCGAACAAAGTCATCGAATCGATTGCGCAAACGTTTCGATGACAATATGCTCTGCCGAAATCCGCCAAAGCCAATGAGAGCGGACTGGAACGCATCATCAGGGAGGAGCGCTTGCCAGCACTCCATTTGAGCCGCCATGCCGACAATGGCTGAGGTCGCGCGCCGCGCCGGCGTATCGGTTTCGACCGTCTCGCATGTCATCAACCGCACCCGCTTTGTCTCGCCGGAGAAGGCGCGGCTCATCAATGACGCGATCGCCGCGATGGGCTACCAGCCCAACGAGCTGGCGCGGTCACTGAAAGTGGCCTCGACCAACAGCGTCGGCCTGGCGATCTCGGCGATTTCCAACCCTTATTTCACCGACATCATCTGCGCGGTGGAGGCCGAATGCGCGCGCCTCGGCCTCATGGTCTTCCTCTCCGACACGCAGGAGGACCCCGACCGCGAGCTTTCGGTGGTGCGCGCGTTCCACCAGCGTCGCGTCGACGGTGTCATCCTGGCGCCGTCGGGCGCGCCGCAGCGCGCTATCGATTACCTGGCCGAGAAGAAGCTGCCCTGCGTGCTCATCGACCGTTTCGCCGACGAGCGCTTCGACCAGATCGGCGTCGAGAACCAGTCATCGATGCGCGCGCTGATCGACCATGTCGCCGCCTTCGGCCACAAGCGCATCGGCTATATCGCCGGCCAGCCGGGCCTGGCGACGACGCGCGAACGCGTCGAGGCCTTTCGCGCCTCGCTGGTCGCCAATGGACTTGAATGCCTGCCGCACTATGTCTCGCCGGAGAATGTCGACACGGCGAGCGCGACCGCATCGACCCATGCGATCCTGTCTCTGCCGTCGCCGCCCACCGCACTGGTCACGGGCAACAACATGACGACCATCGGGGCAGTTCGCGCCATCCGCGAGAGGGGGCTCTCCATCCCCGGCGACCTCTCGCTAGCCGGCTTCGACGACTTCGAATGGGCCGATTGTTTCGAGCCGCGGCTGACACTGGTCGCGCAACCCTGCACCGAGATCGGACGGCAGGCGGCCACCCTGCTGTGCGCTCGCATCGCATCGACCGACCTGGAGCCGCAGGCGGTGCGGCTGCGGGCGGCGCTGCAGGTGCGAGAGTCCTGCGCGAGGCCGGCCTCCCATGAGGTCAGCCCCATGAGGTCGGCATGAGCGCGCCGCTGCTTTCCGTCACCGGCGCGGTCAAGCGCTTCGGCGGCGTCCAGGCGCTGCGCGGCGTCGACTTCGACCTCAAGGCGGGCGAGATCCATGCCCTGCTTGGCGAAAACGGCGCCGGCAAATCGACGCTGATGAACCTGTTGTCGGGCGTCTACACGCCGGACGAGGGCACCATCCACATCGACGGCAAGCAGGTAGCCTTCAACAACCCGCGCGAGGCGCAGGCGGCCGGCATCGCCACGATCTTCCAGGAACTCGACCTGGTGCCGACGCTCGACGTCGCCGCCAACCTTTTCCTTGGCCGCGAGTTGATGCGGCCGGGTGGTTTCCTCGACGTGCCGGCAATGCGCAGCGAAGCGCGCAAGCGTCTCGAAGCCATCGAATTGGCCATCGATCCGGCCAGCATGGTGGCGAACCTGTCGATCGGCCAGCGCCAGGTCGTGGCGATCGTCAAGGCGCTGTCCTACGCCTCGCGCGTGCTGATCATGGACGAGCCGACGGCGGCACTCACGGTAGGTGAGGTCGACAGGCTGTTCGACATCATGCGCAAGCTCGCCGCCAGCGGCGTCGGCATCGTCTACATCTCGCATCGCCTAGAGGAGGTACCGCAGATCGCCGACCGGGTGACGGTCATGCGCGACGGTCGCGTCGCCGGCGTCACCGAGCCGCACGCGCCGCAGGCCGAACTGGTCCGGCTTCTGGTCGGCCGGCCGCTGGATGAGCTTTATCCCGAGCGGTCGACGAAGGCCGGCAAGACGCTGCTCAGCTTGCGCGATGCCAGCTTCAGGCTCGCCCATGAAAGCGCCGGCTGGCAGCCGCCGAGCGGCGTCTCGCTCGACGTCAAGGCGGGCGAGATCGTCGGGTTGGCCGGCATCATGGGGGCTGGGCGCACCGAATTGCTCAGCGCGCTCTATGGCACCGGCCTGTCCGGCCGTTGGGAAGGCGAGGTCGCCATCGATGGCCGGCCTGTAAGGCTGGATTCGATCAGGGCGGCCCGCGCGGCCGGCATCGCCTTCGTCACCGACGACCGGCGCGGCAGCGGGCTGATGCTCAGAATGGCGGTGGGCCTCAACCTGGTGATGTCGGTGATCCGCCGCATCTCGCCCCTCGGCCTGATGTCGCAGCGCCGCCAGGCGGATGCGGTAAAGCAGTCCTTCGGCCAGTTCGATATCAGGCCGAAGAATCCCGACATCGCCGTCGGCGCGCTTTCCGGCGGCAACCAGCAGAAGGTGGTGCTGGCCAAGGAGATCCTCGGCAATCCCCGTCTGCTGCTGCTCGACGAGCCGACTCGCGGCGTCGATGTCGGCGCCAAGGGCGAGATCTACGCGCGGCTGAGGCAGTTGGCGGCGCAGGGGCTCGGCATATTGGTCGCGTCCAGCGAGATGCCGGAGCTCATCGGCCTGTGCGACCGGATCGTGGTGCTGCGCCAGGGGCGCAACGTGGCGGAATTCATCGGCGGCGTCGACGAGCACACAGTGCTTGACGCGGCAAATGGCAGGGAGGCCTGATGTCTGACCAGAAGATTTCGGTGGCAGCGAGCCCGGCTGTGCCGGCGGCAGCGCCAAAGCATCGCGATCCGCTCGCCCTTGTGGTGCGCTTCCAGAGCCTGATCGGCCTGGTGGTGGTGGCGATCGGCGGCATCATCTTCTCGCCGCGCCGGCACGGCCAGATCCTGTTCCTCGATCCCGACAACATCGCCAACATCGTGCGCGCCGTCTCGGAGACCGGAATCATCGCCATCGGCATGACTTTCGTCATCATCACCGCCGGCATCGACCTGTCGGTTGGCGCGGTGCTCGGGCTGTCCAGCGTCGTCACCGCATCGATGATGATCTCGGGTGGCTTCGGGCTCATTCCCACCATCCTCGCCGTGCTTATCATGGGCATCGTCTTCGGCGCCATCCAGGGCACCATCTCCACCCGCTTCCGGCTGGAGCCGTTCATCGTCACGCTCGCCGGCCTGCAGGCGGCGCGCGGCCTGGCGCTGGTCGTCTCGGGCAACCAGTACATCAACATTTCCTATGGCGACGGACCGGGCCTGGCACCGCCGGTGTTCGCGATCCTCGGCGAGCGGTTGTTCAACAACACCGTGCCGGTCGCCACCATCGTCTTTATCGTCTTTGCCGCGATCGCAACGATCGTGCTCAACACGACGCGCTTCGGCCGCTATGTCTTTGCCGTTGGCGGCAATGAGCGCGCGGCGCGAATTTCGGGCGTGCCCGTTTCGACGGTGAAGATCTCGGTCTATGCCATCACCGGTTTTGCCTCGGCCCTTGCCGGCATCGTCCATGCCGGCCAGTTCAATTTCGGCAGCGCCAATGACGGCATGGGCTACGAGCTCACCGCGATCGCCGCCGTGGTCATCGGCGGCACAAGCCTGTTTGGCGGCGCCGGCTCGATGGTCGGCACCGTTGCCGGCACCATCATGCTCGGCGCGCTCGCCAACATCCTGCAGCTGAACAACATCACGCCCGCCATGCAGTTGCTCGCGACCGCCGCGATCATCGTGCTGGCGGCGGTGCTTCAATCCCTCGTTCGCCGCCGCGAGGGTTTGGGTCGTTAGGAGGAAGGCGGCAACAAAGTCGAAGTCAAACCAAGGTCTGGCCCCCCGGCCCGACGAGGAGGAGAGCGAGTATGAAAACCATAAGACAAGGAACGAGGAACACGCTTCATGCCGTGCTTCTGGCAGGCGCGGGCCTGTGCATTGCAGGAGCCGCCCAGGCCGCCGACCCGATGGTCAAGGCCTGCGCCAAGGACGGCCAGTTCATCATCGGCTTCTCGCAGGCCAACAACGCCGAACCCTACCGCCAGCATGTCAATGACGAACTGACGGCGGCAGCCAAGGCCGTGCCGGGCTTCACGCTGCAGATCGCCGACGGCGCCGGCAACGTCAACACGCAGACCTCGCAGGTCGACAATTTCATCACCCAGAAAGTCGATCTGCTGCTGATCTCGCCCTTCGAGGCGGCACCGCTGACGCCGGCGGTGAAGCGCGCCATGGATGCCGGCATCCCGGTCATCGAGCTCGACCGCAAGACGGTCGGCGATCCCGGCAAGGACTACACCGCCTTCATCGGCGGCGACAATTACAAGATCGCGCTCGAGGCCGGCAAATACACCGCCAAGACCTTGCTGCCGGATGGCGGCGAGGCGGCGGTGCTGGAAGGCTTGCCGAGCTCGACGCCGGCGGTGGAGCGGCTGAACGGCTTCAAGGACGGCGTCAAGGGGAATGCCAAGATCCAGGTCGTCGCCGAGCAGGCCGCCGACTGGGTGCCGGACAAAGCCCAGACCGCCTTTGCCGCCATGCTGCAGGCGCATCCCGACATCAAGGTGCTCTATGCCTCCAACGACATGATGGCGGCCGGCGCGCTGCTTGCCGCCAAGGGAGCCGGCAAGGACGTCAAGATCATCGGCACCGACGGCCTGCCTGGACCGGCCGGCGGCATCGAGGCCGTCGCCAAGGGCGACTGGGCGGCAACCTTCACCTACCCGACGGGTGCGAAGGAAGCGATCGAGATGTCGAAGAAGATCCTGCTCGACTGCTCGACCTCGGTGGAGCCGACGGTAACGGTCGAGACGACGGCGATCACGGCGGAGAATGCCAAGCAGTTGATGGGGAAGTGAGGGGCGATTAGAGCTCGGCGCTGAGGTTGAGACAGCAAGGCCCCGCGCGGGGCTTTGCTTTTTTGCTATTGCTAGATCTGGTCGTGCTCGTGCCAGCTTCGGCCCGCCACCCCAGTCGCTTACTTTGCGTTTAGCCCCGTCATGTAAGGATCCGTAATCCCAAGGGGGCGCGAATGCTGGATAATTACGAGGCCGACCGGTTTGGCGTGATTCACCAGATCGACGTCACACCGATCAAATACGACAAGCAGCACATTTCCTATTACGAGGATCTGAGCGACCGGACCATCAAGCTCGGCTATCAGCGGCTTGGCTGGGTGCTGGGGATCACCGGTGAACTACCGCGGTCCGTGCTGGAGATTGGCTATGGCACCGGCACCTTTGTCGAGGCCGCCAAAATTACCGGGGTTGCCGACTGTGCCGGCTGCGACATCACCAGATTTCCGCTGCCCGAGGGCGTCCGCTTTGTCGATTGGGACGAGGCGCTCGCCGGCTCGTGGGATCTGGTCGCCATGTTCGACGTGCTCGAGCACATTCCGGATCTGGGTTTCCTCGCCCGCCTTCAGACCCGCCACTTGGCCATCGCCGTCCCTTACTGCCGCTGGCGTGAACTCGGCGCCGACGGCGAAGCGTGGTTCCGGGCGTGGCGCATGCGTCTGCCCAACGAGCACCTGCACCATTTCGACCGTGACTCGCTGGTGGCGCTCCTCGCGCATTACGGCTTCGAATGCGTGACGCTGAATTGCTTTGAAGACGGGATCAGACTGCGGCCGGGCGAAGCGGGTCCGAATATTCTGTCAGGCTTTTTCAGAAAGCTATAGGCCGGTTCCTCGGCGACCGCGGCCAGGTGTCATGCCTGCTGCCTGGTGACCGCTCGCGGCTGAATAACCGCAGCCGCGCCGAAGCCGCATTGCGCGACGACAGGGGTTGACATCGCCGCGAAACATCGCTTCAAACGTAATGTTATTACATATGGAGCATGTGGCGACGGCGTCGCAAAAAACTCATTGCGATGCGATCGACGGAAATCTACGGTGGGTGCCTGATGGTCCCCGCGCCGAAAGGCAAGGGGTGAAAAGGGAACACGGTGAGACCTCAAAAGGTCGAGGCCGTGGCTGCCCCCGCAACTGTAAGCGGTGAGCAAGATCCGACATGCCACTGGCCGGCAAGGCTGGGAAGGCTGGATTGCGCCGAGACCCGCGAGCCAGGAGACCTGCCATCAACTGAGTTGACCGGACGGGGTGTGCCGGGAGGAGGCGTGGACGTCGGTCTTGTCGGCCGGCTCGCCAACATCCTTCCGTCGCCAGTTTTGAAAGTGACGGAAAGTTGGACGGCGCCATCGATCATCGTATCATCGTGTGCACGCTTTGCCGCGACGTTCCGACCGGCATCAGGTCGGGCGAAAGCCTCTGCGTGGATTTGCGCTCCCGGCTCGCAGCCTGCCATGAACCCGCCGTGGCGCATGGCTTCACGGTCGAAGGCGTCGAATGCATGGCGGGCTGCGCGCGGCCGCTGACGGTGGCCTTCCAGGCGCCGGGCAAGGCCTCCTATCTCTTCGGCTCCATCGACGCCGAGGCCGACGCCGGCGATCTCCTGCGATTTGCCCGACTTTACGCCTCGCTCGCCGACGGCTGGTGCAATTCCGGACAACGTCCGCCGCGACTGGCCGGCAAGACACTGGCCCGCATTCCCGGGCCGGCCAAGTTTCCGGGCAACAGCCGATGACAATGCCACTCCTCGAAGCGCGCGACCTCAGCGCCATGGTCAATGGCCGGCATCTGGTCCACACCGTCAGCCTGTCGGTGGCCTCGGGCGATCGCCTTGCCATCATCGGCCCCAATGGCGCCGGCAAGACCACGCTGCTGCGCATGCTGTCGGGCATGCTCAGGCCAAGTGCGGGCGAGGTGAAGCTTGGCGGGCGCCGCCTGGACCGTATCGCGACCGCCGAGCGGGCCCTGCATATCGCCGTCGTCGGCCAGACCGACCAGCCGGACCCGCGGCTGGCGGTGATCGACTATGTCGAGCTCGGCCGCGTCCCGCATGCCGGCCTGAGACGCAGGAGCGAGGAGCGCGACATCGTCGTCGACGCGTTGCGCCGGACCGGCCTGTTGCCGCTGCTTGGCCGCACCATCGGCTCGCTGTCGGGCGGCGAACGCCAGCGCGCCCAACTGGCGCGCGCCATCGCGCAGCAACCGAAAGTGCTGTTCCTCGACGAGCCGACCAACCATCTCGATCCGCGCGCCCGCGGCGAGCTGCTCGAGCTCGTGGCCGGCTTCGGCATGACGGTGATCGCCGTGCTGCACGATCTGGCTCTGGTGGCGCCCTTCGCCACCAGGGTCGCGGTGATGAACGAGGCGCGGCTGCATGCGCTGGCGGCACCCCGCGAAGCGCTGACGCAAAAGCTGATCCGCGAGATTTTCGGCGTCGACGTGTTTCGCCTGCGCCATCCGACCGAAGACCGCGAACTCACGGTGTTCGATGTTCCGAACCGCGCCGCGCCGCCATCCTGATCGAGCCCATCCCTCATCCGACACTGTTCAGCCAAGGAGCAAAATCCGTGAAACGCCTCGCCCTGGCGCTCGTCTTCTTGCTGCTGGCCCCGGCAGCCTTCGCCTTCCCGGTCACCGTCGACAGCTGCGGCAAGCCGCTGACCTTCGACGCGCCGCCCAAGCGCGCCGTCATCCATGATCTCAACATGGCCGAAATGGCCTTCGCGCTGAAGCTGCAGCCGTCGATCGTCGGCCTGACCGGCATCACCGGATGGTACAAAGTCGGCCCCGAGTTCAAGGCCGAGCAGGGTTCCATCCCGGAACTGGCGCCCAAATACCCGACGCTCGAAAACCTCGTCGCCGTCGAGCCCGATTTCTTCTTCGCCGGCTGGTACTATGGCATGAAGCCGGGTGGCGACGTGACGCCCGACACGCTCGCCCCGCACGGCATCAAGACGCTGGTGCTGACCGAAAGCTGCGTCCATCTCGACAAGAACCGTCCGGCCGCCTCGATGGACCTGCTCTATGGCGATGTCGAAAAGCTGGGCAAGATCTTCGGCAAGGACGCGGACGCGGAGAAGCTTGTCTCCGGCTGGAAGGCGCAACTCGCGGAAATCATCGCCAAGGTTGGCGACCGCAAGGGGACGCGAGTATTCCTCTATGATTCCGGCGAGGACAAGCCGTTCACATCAGGCAAATTCGCCATTCCGAGCGCCATGATCGCGGCCGCGGGTGGGGACAACATCATGGCCGACATGGACACCAGCTGGGGCAACACGGACTGGGAAACCGTGGCGTCGCGCAATCCGCAGTTCCTCATCCTGCTCGATTACCAGGATGGCGGCGGCTACAAGAAACTGCTCGATTTCTTGAAGGCGCACCCGGCGATGAAGGAGACGGACGCGGTCAAGAACGAGCGCTTCGTGGCGCTGCGCTATGCCGAACTGACGCCCGGGCCGGCAAACATCGAGGCGATCGGCAAGATCGCCAGGGCGATGCATCCGGAAGCGTTCTGATGCTTGTTGCCCCTGGGCATAAATCCGGCGCGCTTTCGGGACACAAGGCATTCGCGCTAGCGATGGTGGCGGGCACGATGGCGATCGTCGCCCTCGTGCTGCTGTCGATCGCCTATGGTTCGACGCTGATCCCACTCACCGACGTCATCGCCTCGCTTGGCCAGGCCGTCGGATTGAACGAACACCAGGTGTCTGGCCCGGCCGGCAAGATCGTCGTCGATCTCAGGCTGCCGCGCACGATCCTGGCGGTCTGTGTCGGCGGCGGCCTCGGCATAACAGGCGCGTTGCTGCAGACGGTGACCCGCAACGATCTTGCCGATCCCTTCCTGTTCGGCCTGTCGTCGGGGGCGGCGGCCGGTGCCGTTTCCGTCATCACCGTCTTTGGTGACACTTTCGGCATCTGGACCTTGCCGGTCGCTGCCTTCACCGGCGGCATACTGGCCGCCTGCATCGTCCTGCTGCTGGTCGCGCGGGTGAGGGGGCAGGGGCCCGAACGGCTGATCCTCGCCGGCCTTGCCGTTTCCTTCCTGTTCACGGCCTTGACCAACTATCTAGTTTTTGCCGGCGACCAGCGCGCCGCCCACTCGGTGCTGTTCTGGACGATGGGCGGGCTCGGGCTGGCGCGCTGGGACAATGTCTGGCTAGGCGCCTTGGGCGCCGGCACGATTGCAGCCTACGGGGTGTGGAACCACCGCAGGCTGGACGCCTTCCTTGCGGGTGAAAGTGCCGCCGAAAGCCTTGGCGTGCCGGTGGCGCGGATGCGCAGGGCGACGTTTCTCGTCGCCGCCTTTTCGACGGCAATTCTCGTCTCGGTTGCCGGCGTCATCGGCTTTGTCGGGCTTATGATCCCGCATCTGTCGCGGCCGTTGGCCGGTCCCTTGCATCTGCGCCTGATCGCCAGCTGTGCGCTGTTCGGGGCGGTGCTATTGCTGGCAAGCGATCTTCTGGCGCGGACCCTGCTGCCGCCGCAGGAACTGCCGATCGGCATCATCACCAGCTCGCTCGGCGCCCTCTTCGTCGTCACGCTGGTCGTGAGAAACCGGCTCTGACCGCAAGAGCAATTCCAGGAAAAGTGTGAAGCGGTTTTCCGTCCGGAATTGCGTTAAAACAAAGAGGCCAGGGCTTGCCGTCTCAGACCGTCCAGAAATAGCGCACGATGTGAAAGAAGATGGGGGCAGCGAAGATCAGGCTGTCGGTACGGTCCATCATGCCGCCATGGCCTTCTATCAGATGGCCCCAGTCCTTGACGCCCTGGTCGCGCTTGATGGCCGAGGCGACCAGCCCTCCCAGAAACCCCATCGAACAGACGACGAAGGCGACACACGCCGCCTGCAGGGGCGTGAATGGCGTCACGAACGACAGCAGAGCGCCGAGCAGGCTCGCCGACACCACTCCGCCGATCAGGCCCTCCCAGGTTTTCGACGGCGATACGGTCGGCGAAAACCGGTGTTTTCCGAACAGCTTGCCGAAGATGTATTGCAGCACGTCGCTGCCTTGCACGACGATGACCAGGAAGGCGATCAGCAACAAATTGCGGCCTTCGAAGCCCGGCACGTCGAGCGTCAGCAGCGCTGGAACATGGCTGACGCAATAGACGGAGATCATCACCGCCCATTGCTGCGCGGCGATCCGCTCGAGAAAGCGTTCGGTGTCGCCATGCAACGCGGTGATGGCCGGCATCAGCAGGAAGCAATAGACCGGAATGAAGATGACGAAGAGCCCGTACCAGGCGGTCCAGACCAGCCAGTACTGAAACGGGATGATGATACCGAACATGCCGAGCAGCACCCAATGGTCGCTCCGGCTCGTGTGCGTCAGCGTCACGAATTCGCGCAGCGAGGCGAAGGAAATCAGCGCGAACAGGATGGTTAGGCCGTACCGGCCGAAGAAGAAGGCGACCGTCATCAGTGCGACCATCACCCACCAGGCATTGATACGCTGGGTGAGATTGACCAGAGTCGAGCTGAGTGGCTTCGGCGCCCGTGCCGAAAGTATCGCGGCCACGATGCTGGCGGTCGTCAGCACCGCCAGCAGGCCGATGATCAGGATGGAGATGTCGTGGCGCATCAATCGTCTCGTTCGGGACGCGGGTTGAGCGCCAGAAGCGTGGCGTGGGCTCGCTCGAGAAAGGCGCGCCGCTCTTCGCCGGGGGCAATCGCCACCGGCGCGCCGAAGACGACGCGGCATAAAAGCGGGACCGGCAGGAACTGGCCCTTGGGCAGCACGCGCGACATGTTCTCGATCCAGCACGGGATCAACTCGACCTGCGGCCGTGCCATCGACAAATTGTAGAGCCCGGAGCGGAAAGGCAGCAGCGGCTCGTCGGTCATGTTGCGGGTGCCCTCGGGAAACAGGATGAGCGAATGGCCCTGGTCGAGAACCGACAGCATGATCTCGATCGGGTTTTCCTCGGGCTTCGTCCATTGCCGGTTGATGAGCACGGACGACAGCATGTCTTCGGCGATGAAGCGGCGCAGCCGCGATTTTCCCCAATATTCGCCGGCAGCCACGGCATGGGTGATCGCGCGCTCCTTTTCGTTGAGGCACGCCGACAAAAGGATGAAGTCGCCATGGCTCGTGTGGTTGGCGAAATAGATGCGCTGCTTGTCCGACGGCAGACTGCCATTCCAGATCGGACGCACCCCGGTCACCACCCAGGCAAGCGCCGAGAGGCCGACGGAGGTCGCCGTCTGCAGCAGGGTGAAGGTCTTGAGCGAGAGCTTGTTCATCGCGGCGCCCAAAATCCGGCCGCCAGAAGCATCGCCACGAACAGGCCAAGGGCTATGCGTTGCCTGGTCAGCAGCCGGCGCGTGCCGGCCATGCGTTCGTCGAGCGAACGTGCGGAAGGCGGCAGCGGCTTCAGGCGCATGCGCGCCAGCATGTCATCCACCGCGGCGCCGGCTGAAGCCTCGTCGTCATGGCTGGCCATCAGCCGGAACAGCAGCGCGTCGAATGCCAGCAGGGCCGACAGCGCCAGCACCGCAACCGCGCTGACGGCAGCGAGCGACAGCGCCACGGCCGCGGGCAAGGTCTCGAAGGCGCCGCGCGCCCGGGCGACCAAGGGCGCCAGCATGTTCGCGGCCAGAACGAGTGCGGCCGGCCACGCGGCCTGCCGCATCAACAGGAGGGCGAAGCGATCGGTGCTTTGCTGATAGGCATTGCCGGTCATGATGCCGCCCGCTCCGTTGCCTCGACAAGATGGACCGGCCGGCCGGCGTCGCTCAGCATCTCGCGGGCCAGGGCCGGTGTCCTGGCCCTGCCGGTCGCCACCAGCCATTCGGCGACGACGCCGGCGCTGCGCTGGAAACCGAGCGCGCAGCAAACAAGCACCGTGCCGTCGCGGCGCGCCTTCTCCAGCGCGCCGGCTGCCTGCTGCTGCACCATCAACGGCGGCGGCAACAGGTCGACCATCGGTAAGGCGATCCAGCGGCAAGTCACTCCCGCCGGCCTTTCAAGTTCGGCGGCGAGGTCGATGACCGTGCCGAAGCCGTTGGCCTCGCTTGCCGTGGGAAAACGCCCGAGAAAGACACCGTCGGCAACCGCCACCTGCGACGCAAGATTACGCGTCCAGGCCCGAATGTTTATTCTGGCGCCAAGTCGGTACGGCAAGAGCAGGATACGGCTTGCGAGCGTGATGCTGCCATCCGCGGATTTCTGGAACACTTTCGGGCCGGCCCCGGCATAGGCAAGCGCGACGATGGCCAGCGCCAAGGCTGGCCAAAGCAGGAAGAGCGCGACGGCTGAAAAGAGCGCGCCGAACGCGGCGGCGGCCAGCGCAAGGACGGCGCCCAGTGCATAGGACAGTGCCAGCCGGCGGGCTTTCGCATCGCTGGTCAGCCGGGCACCTGAAAACGGCAATTCGCCGTTGCGCGGAAACAGCCAGAGCGCGAAAAGACCGAGCAGCGCGCCGGTCGGGATGTCGATGAAATGATGCTGCCACGTCGTCAGCACCGAGGCGCCGATCAGAAAGCACCAGCCGTGCCAGAGCGGCAGGAGAAAGCGACCGAGCCGGTGGCGCCAATGGTCCCAGATGATCACCAGCAGGGCGATGTGCAGCGAGGGCGCCTGGTTGAACGGTTTGTCGAAGCCGCCAAGCACGGCAAACATGAAGCCCGGCAGGCCGGTCGTTTCCGGCCGCACGAACGTCGCGGCCAGCGGGAACAGAATGAAGCAGGTGACGGCGACGAGTTGCGCGGTGAGATAGCGGCCGGCCAGGCGGTCGACCCCTTGCCGGTTGTCGTTAAGCAGCAGCGACAAGCCGTAGAACAGGTTGATCGACCAGTAGGGCACGATGGTCCAGGCGACGAACGGGATGCTGTGTTCCCAGGAGAACACGATGCTGCCGACATCGTCGCGCCGCGACGCCAGCCAGTTGGCGAAGCCATAGCTCAGGTAGAAGAACGGCGCCAGGAACGCCAGCCACAATGCAGCCCTGACGACCACACGGCCATAGGGTTCGGCGGCGAGGATGGCTGCGGGTTGCGAAGCGTCGGGGTTAGTCGGCATGCCTCGGCTGGTCCTACAGGCGCCGTGCGACCGAGACGGTGAAGATGCCCCATTGGTCGATGCGCTGGTCGAGCTTCTCGAAACCGGCGGCTTCGACGAGCTGGTCCATTTCGCCTTGCGTGCGCCGGCGCATGACCCATGCCTGTCCGCCGCGATGGGACGTCAGGCTGCGCGCGATCATCTCGAGCTGCGGATGCCAGGGCTGGTTGGTGTAGATGAGCAGGCTGCCCCGCTGCATGGCGCGGGCCAGTCCGCCAAGCGAGCGCGCGATCATGGCATTGTCGGAGAACAGTTCGTAAAGGCCCGAAACGATGGCGAGGTCCGGCGCCGGATCGATAGCGGCGAGCATGTCGGCATCGAAAGCGTCGGCGCGCTGGAACGAGATGCTGGCCGGCAATTGCCGCTCGGCGATCAGCTTGCGGCCAAGCCCGACATTTAGGTCGGAATAATCCTGCAGGCGCACGCTTGCCGGCTGGTCGGGGCTCTTCACGATCGCATCGAGAACATAGCGGCCGTGGCCGGCGGCGATGTCGAGAATGTGGGCGGCGCGGCCGGCGGCCTTGAGTGTCGACAGCGCGGTGCCGATCAGTTCTTCCAGATGCAGCTTGCGCTGACGGATGCCGCGCCAGCCGATGGCCTCCAGGAAGATGCGGTCCACGAAGCGGCCAAGCGGCGTCAGCCCTCGCGCGTTGTTCTCGTAGACATAGTCCAGCGTTGAGCCGGAATCGAAGCCGGTGGTGACGCCGGCCTTCATGCCCGACGAGACCCAGGCGCCCATGCGGATGGAGGCGCGGCTGAATGCCCAATAGAAGCCCCTGGGCGACAACAGATCCAGTGGCGATGCAAGCTTGTCGGCCTCGTCGCGCGTGTAGCCGGCGATGTCAGCCTGCTTCAGGTCAACCGGTGCATCGCGCGCCGTGAACTGCCTGGCCAGGAACGGCCGGATCAGGTCGAGGGCCTGCGCCCGGTCGCGCTCCCCCAGCGTGTCGTGGAAGAAACCCGGCAGCACGTGGCGCTCCTTGGTCCGGCTGCCGAGATTGACGAAGAATTCGTGCTGCGGGGCGTGGCGCACCACCCAGTCACTTCCCGAAAGCAGAAGTTGCGTCGGCACGGTGATGGCGCGGGCGTCCGAAACGATGCGGGCGGCATGCTGGTAGAGTTCGACCAGGATGTTGGAGGCGATCGGCCGCGTGATCAGTGGATCGCTCTCGAAGGAGGCGATGCGCACGGGATCGTGGGTCAGGAATTTCGCCTTGACGTAGGAGTTGACGAAAAAACGGCCCTTGAGCTTTTGCCAGAGCGCGATGCCCTCCTTGGCGAAGGGCACGTAGAGCTTGACCGAAAAGGCCGGCGAGGCCAGCACCATGGCGCGCAGTTTCGGCGCATAGTCGTGCACCCAGGCGGCGGCAAGCACGGCGCCGAAGGACTGCGCGATCAGCGCGATGTCCTGCGTGGCGAAGCCATCCCTGGCGGCGATCTCGCGCATGAAGCAGTCGATGTCGCGCACCAGCGCCGAGAAGGACGGAGCATAGCCGCGTTCGCCGGACGAACGGCCATTGCCGCGGGCATCCCAGGCATAGAAGGCATGATCCGGCATCTGCAGTTCGTCGACGAGATGGGCCATGCGGCCGCCATGTTCATGGCCGCGATGGAAGAGCACCACCGCGCCCTTGGCGTCGGCGGAGGCCGCCGGCCAGAACCGGTAGAAGATTTCCGTTCCGTCATGGCTGTGGAAGACACGCTCTTGTGCCTGCCGCCCAGGGCTCTCCGCAACCGCTGCAATTGGTCCGTGCATCATCGTCTTCCCCTCTGGCGGCATTGCGAGCCCCCGGTGCTCAGCTGGCGCTGCCAATAAGACCGGCGCGTATCCGGTTTATGGCGGTCAGCAGCGAAAGCGTTGCCATGGCCGGAAACACAAAAGGCGCGATGGATACCGGCCACAGCCCGGCAGCGCACAGGACCGCCACCACGCCCAGCGCCAGCGCCCTGTCGCTCTTGCCGAACGGACCGGCATAGTTGCGTCCGATCCCGGCGGCGATGCCGAGCACGCCGGCGAACTCGGCCAGCACCGCGGCGATGGCAAAGGCGATGACGCCCCATGCGCTGAACTGCGCAAAGGCCGCGAAAGGCAAGGTGAGTGCCAGGTCCGAAACGACATCGCAAATCTCGTTCAGATACATGCCGAGCGTCGAAGCCTGGCCATGTTCGCGTGCCAGCATGCCATCCACCGCATTGAGCGCCATGCGCACGAACAGCACCACGGGAATGAGTAGCAGCAGCCAGCGCCATTCGTGCAGGGTCGCGATGGCCGCTCCAGCCACGATCGACATCAGGGCCGCCAGGATGGTGATGCTGTTTGCGGTGACGCCGTTCGCCGCCAGCTGGTTGACCAACGGCCGCAGTCTTCCCTGGAAAGCCGGCTTGAGCGCGTAAAGCGTCGGCATGGCGTCGATCCCCCGATCCTGACCTGCGGCTGTACATCAATATGTCATGTGCGACCAGCGGCTGCAGCGCCCAAAACAGCGACTCTCGCTGCCCGGCTGCCGCGCATCGGTTGCTGAGGCGTCGACCAATCGTCGACGCTCACGGTGGGCATGCATATTTGCCGGCTTTTGAACGACGTGGCGCTTGAATAGTAAGCACGCTTATTATATATACCGCTCATGGTTTCCGACGGCATCGACAGATTGGGATTTTTGATCCACGACGTGCAGCGCCTGATGCGCAAGCGTTTCGAGACGCGTGCCAGCGGCCTCGGCCTGTCGTCGGCGCAATGGCGCCTGATGGTGCGCGTCGCCAAGGAAGAGGGCGTTACCCAGGCCCGGCTCGCGGAGTTGCTCGAAATCGAGCCGATCAGCGTCTCGCGCCTCGTCGACCGGATGGAGGAGGGCGGCTGGATCGAGCGCCGCGCCGACGCCGCCGACCGCCGCGTACGCATGATCTTTCCGACGGCCAAGGCGAGCGCCGCCTATGCCGAGGTCAAGAGCCTGGCCGGCGAGGTCTATGAGGAATCGCTCGTAGGCGTTTCGCCGGAGGACCGTCGTGTCCTGATCAGGGCGCTCGATGCGATGGCGCAGAACCTCGCCGACGGCGATACCTCGGAAAAAATCGAGCCTACGAAAGGCGCAGCAGCATGAACGCGGTAGCCAAAGTCGACGAAAACGCCGCCAAGGTCGAGATGGAAGCCCCGGCCCAGCCGGCCGCCGCTCCCGTCGCGGTAGCTCCGCCCGCGGAGTCGGTTCCGGCGCCGAAGAAGAAGCGCCGCATGGGCCGCTTCCTCCTGATGCTTGTCTTGCCGGCGGCGCTGGTCATCGGTGGTGGTTATGTCTGGGTGACCGGCGGCCGCTATCAGGGGACGGAGAACGCCAATCTGCAGCAGGCCAAGGTGTCGATCGCCTCGGACACGGCCGGCCGCATCGTCCAGGTTGCCATATCAGACCATCAGATGGTCAAGCAGGGCGACCTTCTGTTCACCATCGATCCCGAGCCTTACCGGATCGCGCTTGCCCAGGCCGACGCCGCGGTTGCCGCCGCGCGGCTCAATGTCGAGCAGCTGCGCGCCGCCTACAGCCAGTCGATGGCACAGGAGAAGTCCGCCGGCAGCGAGGTCGACTACGCCCAGTCGCAGTATGACCGCGCCGCCGATCTCGCGCAGAAGGGCATCAACGCCAAATCGTCTCTGGACGAGGCCCGCAACGACCTCGACAAGGCAAAGCAGCAGGTCGCCGTCGCCCAGCAGGGCATCATCAGCGCCAAGGCCGCGCTCGGCGGCAACCCCGATATCGAAACCGACAAGCATCCGACCGTGATGGCCGCGCTCGCCGCGCGCGACAAGGCCGCCTACGACCTGGCGCGGACCACGGTGAAGGCGCCCGCCGATGGCGTCATCTCCCAGGCCTCGTCCTTCAAGGTCGGCCAGTTCGTCGGCTCCGGCACGCCGCTGTTTTCGCTGGTCGAGACCAACGACACCTGGATCGATGCCAATTTCAAGGAAACCCAGCTCACCAACATGAAGCCGGGCCAGAAGGCTGAGATCGTCGTCGATACCTATCCGGGCAAGACGTTCGAGGCGACGGTCAAGGCGATCGGTGCGGGAACGGGGGCAGAATTCTCGCTGCTGCCAGCCCAGAACGCCACCGGCAACTGGGTCAAGGTCACGCAACGCATCCCGGTGCGACTGGAACTGACCGATCCCGACGCCAAGATGGCGCTGCGGACCGGCATGAGCGCCTCGGTCACCGTCGATACCGGCGTTGCCCGCGGCTTTCCCGCCATATTCGGCCACGCCACGGCTGGCGAGGTCGTGCAGTAAGTCGGCGGAAGTCCACGGCGCCAGGCAGGTGAAGCGGACAGCCAAGGATTGGTCTGAGGGGAGGAGTGAGAAGGATCAGCGTTCGGTTCAAGCCGCGTCGCGGCCTGGCTGAAATCTGAATTCTTCGACACGGACCCTTCGGTCCTCGTGTTTCCGGGCGGCAGGCATCCGCTCATCAGAGACTTTCGGTCGATGTAACCCCCACATCGATAATCGCGTCCCACCGCGATGAAGGTCTCTCAACGGAAGGCTTTTGCCGCCCGGAAACCCCTGTGTACACGGTTTTGTTACCTGCTGGAAGTTCCGCATCATGAGCACGCCAGAGCCATTTCGAGAAGTGCCGCATCGCGGCCTGATCACGGTTGCGCTCATGCTGGCGACGATCATGCAGGCGCTCGACACCACCATCGCCAATGTCGCGCTGCCGACCATGACGGGCGACCTCGGCGCCTCCCCGGACAACATCAACTGGGTGCTGACCTCCTATATCGTCGCCGCAGCCATCATGACGCCGGTCACCGGCTGGCTGGCCGACCGCTTCGGCCGCAAGGAATTGTTCCTGACGGCGGTGGTCGGCTTCACCATCTTCTCCATGCTGTGCGGCCTGGCTTGGAGCCTTGAGACCATTGTGCTGTTCCGGCTGATGCAAGGCGTGTTCGGCGCCGCCATCGTACCGCTGTCGCAGACATTCCTGCTCGACATCAATCCCAAGGAGCGCCACGGCCAGGCAATGGCGATCTGGGGCGCCGGCATCATGCTGGGGCCGATCCTGGGCCCGACTCTGGGCGGCTGGCTGACCGAGAATTTCAACTGGCGCTGGGTGTTCTTCATCAACCTGCCGGTCGGCATCGTCGCCTTCCTTGGCATGGCGGCCTATCTACCGGCCATTGCCCGGCGGGTGCGCAGCTTCGACTTCTTCGGCTTTGCCATGATATCGCTCGGCGTCGGCGCGCTGCAGCTGATGCTGGATCGCGGCGGCGAGGTCGACTGGTTTTCCTCGGTCGAGATATGGATCGAACTCGGCTTGGCCATCACCGGCTTCTGGGTGTTCATCATTCACACGATGACCGCGGAGCATCCTTTCATCGATCCGAAGATTTTCCTCGACCAGAATTTCGTGACCGGGCTGGCGTTCATCTTCGTCATGGGTGTGCTCATCCTGGCCTCGATGTCGCTGCTGCCACCGATGCTGTCGACCATCTTCGGCTATCCGACCATCACCATCGGCATCGTCATCGGTCCGCGCGGTATCGGCACGATGATCTCGATGCTCGTCGTCGGGCGCATCATGGGAAAGATCGACGCCAGGATTCTCGTCGTCATCGGTTTTCTGCTGACCGCGCAGTCGCTCTACACCATGGCGAGCTTCACCCCGCAGATGGATAACTGGCTTATCATCAGCTCCGGCGTGATCCAGGGCCTGGGCATGGGAATGGTGTTCGTGCCGCTGTCGACGGTCGCCTTCGCCACGCTCGACGCGCGCTACCGCACCGACGCAACCGCGCTCTTCAGCCTGGTGCGCAATCTCGGCTCGTCGATCGGCGTCTCGGTCGTGACGGTGCTCTTGGTGCGCAACACGCAAATCAACCACGCCGAGCTTTCGGCCTTCATCAGTCCGTTCAATCCCAATCTCTGGGCCGTCTCGCCGGCCGCCGCGGGCGGCGATCTGATGGCACTGTCGGAGGTCGATCGCATGGTCAATCTCCAGGCGATGATGATCTCCTACGTCAATGACTTCAAAATACTGATGGTGATGACGCTGGCCGCCATCCCGTTCGTCTTCCTGCTGCGCAAGCCAAAGGCTGGTCCGGCCGGCGGCGCGCCTGCAGCGCATATGGACTGAGCCGTGGGCGGGCGGTCCGCCTGCCGTCTAGATGGACTGGGATTGGCGTGCCGGTTGGTGCTGGCGAAATAGCCGAAGCGGCCTTGGCAAGACGCTACCTGCCGAGCACCAGCGACCAATAGCGCAGGTTGGGATCACGTCCGTCGCGGACATAGGCGAGCCCGAAGCGGCTGAAATCCTGATCGAGCATGTTGCGCCGGTGGCCCTGCGAATGCATCCAGATGTCGAACAGTTTTTGCTGGTCGAAGCGGCCTTCGGCGATGTTCTCGGCCGCAGCGCCCCGCACGCCATTGTCCTTCATCCGCGATGCGAAATCCTTGCCCCAGCCCGTGGTGTGGCTCATGCGCTCGCGCGACGCCATATAGCCGGCCTGCTGCAGCGCCGCCTGTTCGAGCTGGGCGTCCGGCGTCAGCGGGCCGAGCCCGGCTGAGGCGCGCAAGCCCGACAGAGTAGCCGTGGCGGAGGAAGAGACGCCGGCACCTTCGCCCGTCGGTACAGAGACGGTGCTGCAGGCGGAAAGCGCGGCAATGGCTGCAAGGCCGGCGACCTTGAGCAACGTGCGCCAGTTCGGATGCGGGATTGGGGAGTTTGCAGTTTTCGCGACTATCATGCCCACCTGACATAATGGCGATCATGGCTTTTGCCGGGCAGGGCCGTAAAATCCGAGATGGAAATGCAGGTTGGCCTCTCATTTCACAAGCGTGATGAGGCGGCTGGCATACATCTCGCGATTTCCAAACACGGCGGTGCAGTCGGTTTTGATGGATGAGTTTCCGGTCATCTGCACGGTGGAGCCAACAAGCCTCAGACAATCGCCCTGACCGCTCATATCCGAGTTGCCGACAAAGGATATCGCCGCGTCCGGCGCATAGACGAACCCGCTGATCGCGGAATTTGCACCGCCATTCAGCGTCAGGGCCGAGGTGTTGCCGCTGTTCTCGAAAATGGTGATGCCGGCGTAGGGACCGCTGGTGGGCGGGGACAGGTTCACCTGTTCATTGGCATTTATGATGATCTGTGAGCCCTCCACGAGGAATAAGGTCACGCCCTGACCGGTCAGGCTGCCATTGCCGCCGGGTTTTAGGGTGACGCCTCGGAAGATGTAGACGCCCGGATTGAGCGTGATGTTTCCCGACAACGTCTTGTCGCAATAGGTTCCAGGCGACAGCGTATAGGTTCTGCCGTTCGGGACCGGCAGGCACAATGTGTAAGGGGGAGGAACAACGTCCGCCAGAGGATCGAAAGATGCATATTGATGTTCGAGCGGGGCTCCGCAGGTGAGATTGGCGCTGGGCGGCGAAAGCCCGTAAGTGCCGCCGACGGTCGAGACGCAGCCCGCCGAAATCTGCGCGGAACCGCCCCTGCTGACAGCATCGGACGCATCCGAGTTTGCCGCGATGACGCAACTGCTCATGGAGACATCGGTCGAGCCCTGTAGGCTTACCGCGGCCGACGCATGTGGATCGAGCGCCAGAACGCAGGCCTGCGCACCGGGATTCATCTTGACCGTGGCCGAGCGGTGAGCTGGCCACGGGGCCGCGCCATTGATGAAGCTCGGACGGTTGATGCTGGATGAAAGCGAGATGTAATAGGCGCTCGGATCGCCGCTGGCGGTTGCCGAAAAAGCCGAGACGCTGTCTGCGTATTCCTGCTGGTCGGCGAGGCTCAAATTGGCCGCAAAGAATGTCGACCCAAGTGCCTCGACATCACTCGCGGCCATGCTGGGCAGGTACTTCGTGCCGACGGCAAGTCCAGCCGCGTCCAGCGAGTTTTGCAATTGCGCGGCGTCGTCACTCGTGCCTGTCAGATCGATCGCGCCGGCCACCACAACCATTATCGGCAGCATCGCTATGGCTGTCGCCATGGCAAAGTTGCCGCGCTTCGAAAGCCAGAAGCCTCTCAATGTGAACATCGTCCGCCGCCAAGGTTTGCAATGCCCAGGTGATACGCTCGGGATATCTAAGAGTAATTTAAGCAATTACTAAAATGCATGGGTTCTAAAATGAGGCGAGGCGGCTCGCCAAACGTGGCCCTCAAGGGCACCATGATTTCCGGATGTTCGGCCGTCTGGTTGAACACGTTCCGTGAATTGAGCACTGGCTGCCGGCACAAACGAAGCGGTCGACAGCAGCCAAGGACAAGGATTTTCCAGGACATGCTGCACCACGTCTCTTTCGGCGTCTCCAACATCGAGCGCTCGGCGGCCTTCTACGACGCCGTGCTGACGCCACTCGGCTATGTCAGGGTCTGGGATGATTTGAGGCCCGGCGAGCCCGACCAGGCGGTGGGCTACGGGATTCCTGGCGGCGGCGACAAGCTGGCGATAAAACTTCGCCCGAAAGGGCAGCGCCCGCCTGGTCCGGGTTTTCATCTGGCCTTCGCCGCCCCGGATCGTCAAAGCATCGCGCAATTTCATGCGGCGGCACTTGCTCTTGGCGGCCGTGACAACGGCGCCCCGGGCCTGCGGCCTGACTATGGTCCGCATTATTATGCCGCCTTCGTCGTCGACCCGGACGGCCATCATATCGAGGCGGTCTTCAACGCGCGGCAGTAGGTTCCGCGCGGCCGGCTTTTGCCGGCAGGCGATGACAATCCCGTGAGGGCCCGACCAAGATCATCGATTCGGCGACAACCCCTGGCAAATCGGCTATGCTGCCACATCTACTAGTGGCAGCTGCGGGCGGCCATCACGGCGGTGACCGCCCCCGACACACGGGAGGATGGTTATGGCCGGCTTTCATGTCATGGCGGACGCCCACGGGATGCATGTGCAGCCCGCGGTGCGCCGCATCACCACGGCGGATCTCTGGGACGCGCTCAGGCTCGGTGCCGGGGATTTCTGGGCAAAACCGTCCCACTACGTGTTCCTGTGTTTGATCTACCCGATCGTCGGCCTGATCCTTACCCAGTGGAGCTCGGGTTCCAACGCCATTCAGCTCGTCTATCCCCTGATGTCGGGCTTTGCCCTGGTCGGGCCCTTCGCCGCGATCGGGCTCTACGAAATCAGCCGCCGGCGCGAACTCGGCATGAACACGAATTGGCGCCATGCGCTGGATGTGCGCCGTTCGCCGGCATTGCCGTCGATCGCGGTCATCGGCGTCATGCTGTTTGCGCTGTTTCTATTGTGGCTGTACACCGCGCAATCGATCTACACCGGCCTGTTCGGCGACCAGCCGCCGGCCTCGATCGGCGCCTTTGTCCGCGACGTGCTGACGACGGGCAAGGGCTGGACCCTGATACTGCTTGGCAATGCGGCCGGGTTTGTCTTTGCCGTGGTGGTGCTGGCCACAACGGTGATCGCTTTCCCGTTGCTGCTCGACCGTGATGTCGGTGCCGTCTCGGCAATCGAAACCTCAGCCCGGGCGGTGATGGCAAACCCGTTGCAGATGGCGCTGTGGGGCCTGCTGGTTGCCGTGCTTCTGGTGATCGGCTCCATCCCGTTGTTTGCCGGTCTGGCCGTGGTCATGCCGATCCTGGGCCATGCCACCTGGCACCTCTACCGCAAGGTAGTCGAGCCGGCGCAGATCCGGCCGATCCGCCGGCCGATGTAGGAAACCATATCTCCGGCAACCAGGCGGACGCCCAAGTCTGTAACGTCGGCCAAGGGCGTCGCTGGCACCCAATGGCCGGAGTCTGCCGATGGCACGCAAGATGCTGGGGCTTGTGAAAAGAATCGTTTGGCTGGCCTGCTTCGGCATCGCAGGGCACAACGCCGCGCATGCGGATGCCAGCCAGATGGTGCAATTTGAAAGTGCCGCGATAACGCCAACGCCTTTTCAGGTGCGCAATGCCCAGGCAAGCGGCAAGGTCCTGGAAGCTGTTCCCGGCACGCCGCTTAGGGGGTATTTGACGCAACCTCAGGGTAATGGACCGTTTCCTGCGATAGTACTTCTCCACGGCTGCGCGGGTGTGCTCTCGAATGACAGGCAAACTTGGCCTGACCGACTGTCCTCCTGGGGTTACGTCGTACTCGTTGTCGACAGTTTCAGCACGCGCGGCATTCACGAGACGTGTGATCGCGGCGTGCTTGCTGATCGTCTCTACGATGCCTACGGGGCCGAGGAGTTCCTGTCGAAATACAGTTTTGTCGATCCGCGGCGTTTAGCCTTGCTGGGATTCTCCGCTGGCGGGATAGCAACGCTCGAGGCCGTGCAACTTGGTGGCGCCGAGCGGCTGGCGGAACGCAAATTCAAGGCGGCGATTGCCTACTATCCAAATTGTTCCGTAGCAAATGGCGACATGGCGGTCCCGACCTTGATTCTGGCCGGTGAGCTTGACGATTCCAGCCCCGCCGAGAAGTGCCGAGAGATGATGGCTCGGCGCAACGGCAAGGGAAGCCCGGTCCTTCTGAACGTCTACGAGGGGGCTCGCCATGCATTTGATGCCCCGGAGTTCAAGGTCGGAACCGAGGCCTACGGCCATCGGGTGGAGTACAACGCGGCCGCGGCCGATCGATCCATAAACGACGTTCGTGCTTTTTTGAAAAAAGCCTTCAGCGGCTAGGAACGAGGCCCGGCGCCTGGATATCAGCGCTGTGCGTCGGTCGCCATCTTCAACGCCAGCGCCGTCAGCACGCCTCCCATCATCCAACGCTGGATGACCAGCCACAATGGCCGTCCGGCAAGGAAGGTGGCGATCGAACCGGCCGTCACCGCGATGATGGCATTGACGGTCAGGCTGATTGAGATCTGCGTCGCGCCCAGAACCAATAGCTGCGACAGCACATGGCCTTTGCCGATGCTGATGAATTGCGGCAGCAGCGACAGATAGAGAACGGCCACCTTGGGGTTGAGCAGATTGGTCATCAGCCCCATGGCGAACAGCTTGCGCGGCCGGTCTTTCGGCAGATCGCGCACCTGGGACGGGGAACGTCCGCCCGGCTTCACCGCTTGCCAGGCAAGCCACAGGAGATAGAGCACGCCGGCAAAGCGCAGCGCGTCGTAGGCATAGGGCACGGCGAGCAGCAGCGCGGTGATGCCGAACGCCGCCGACAGCACATAGAACAGGAAACCGACCGCGACCCCGCCAAGCGAGATCAGTCCAGCCTTCGGCCCTTGCGACAGCGAGCGCGAGATCAGGTAGATCATGTTCGGGCCCGGCGTCAGCACCATGCCGAGGCAGACCAGCGCGAAGGCGATATGGTTGGCGGTATCCGGCATTGTTCGTCCCCAAGCACGCCCGCGATCGATGTGCCATCCCGCGAGCAGCCAATATCTGCCTGTCACGGCAGGCGCCCGCAAGGGCTTGCCGGCATCAGGCGTTACGCCAGAGAAGCGGTTGCTGCATGTCGTTTCAAGTGCCTCCGGTTTCGGGACAACGACATGCATGAAGAAGGACCCAAAGCGCGCCGTTTCGGCGCGGCGCGCCTTAGCCGACCACCCGCAGGTTCGACAGTTCGTTGCCGATTTCCTTGAAGTCGTTCGACAGGCTGGCGCCGGTCGCATTCCAGAACAGCTTCGCCGGTTTGCTCGGATCCGTCGGGTCCTTGCGGAAGCGCGAGTCCGACGAGCAGGATTTCAGCGCATCGATCGCCAGCTTGTCGCTGGCCTTGGTCGTCGACAGGTCGAGCGCTACCGTCATCACCATGATGTTGGCCGCCTTGGCGTTGTTGCAAAGCGTTGCCATCTGCTCGTTGAGCGCATTGGTGTAGTTGCCGTTCGAATAGTCGAACTGACCGATGGCGCCCGACGTGCCCATGAACATGCGGCCGACCGAGGTGCCGTTGTAGCCGGGGTTGAGATAGCCGTAGGACGCATAGGTCGATTTCGAGTCGGCGGGGTCCGAATAGCCAAGCGAGGACGGCGTGTAGTAGGTGTTGGCGCCGTCGGTCAGCACGATCACCACCTTGTCATTGCCTTTTTCCGTTTCCTGGCGCCCTTGCGTGAACGGTTCGCCGCTTGAGACCACCCGCCAGCCCCACGCCATGCCCTCGGGAACATTGGTGCCGCCATTCGGCTGCATCAGGTCGATAGCCGCCTTGATCGCGGTGGCCCCATCGGCGACGCTCACATCGGTCAGTGGTGTGATCGGATTGGTGGTGCAGCTGTAGTTCGGGCCGTTGCCGGCGGGCAGCGCCGGCGCATCGATCGGCCGCGGCTGGAAATATTTGGCCATGTTTCGCAGCCGCGCTTGACCGGTGCTGCTCGTAGGATCGTCGTTCCACCAGCTGTTCACCGAGCCGTAGGTCACCGGGGCGGCCTCGTCGGGATCCTGCGTGAGCTTCCAGTGGTTGCCGGGTTCGTCTGGAGCGAACATCGGCACGAACATCGTTGCCGGATCGCCGACACCTATGCCTGTGTTGGCCGAGCCGCCGGACGGCGAAGCGTCGTTGACATTGTAGGGATAGGGCCGGGCCTCCACGCAGCCTTGCCAGCTGGCGAACGGACCGTAGGAATCGATGTAGTCATATTCGTCGTGGCTGCGTTTGCAGGTGTTGTTCGAATTGTACTCGTCGCAAACCACCCGCTTGCTGTTGACGACACGCTCGTGGTTGGTGACGACCTTCATGTCCCGGTAGAGTGAAAACCGGGTCAGCATCTGCCCTTCCTCGCTGCCCCAGCCGGTGCCACGTTTGTACCAGATGCCGTTGGTCTGCTGGGCATATTTGTTGGCCGCGTTCAGGGTCGACCAGTCGAAATTCTCGTTCGACACCGGCGACAGGCCCTCCGTGTCCATCCACGAGGCGTTGCCATTGGCGGGGCCGACATTGACCGAAGCGGCAAAGGGCACGAGTCCGAACTGCACCGGTTTGTCGACCTGCTTGATCATGACCGCCTGTTGGGCCAGCGTGTCGACCAGTTGTTTGGCCGCGGTCTTGAGAAGGTCGATGCGCTTTTGCCCCGAGCCCGTGCCGAGCGTGGTCATCGATCCGGAATTGTCGAGCACCAGGGCAACTTCCAGCGTGTTCTTCAGCCTGACCTGAGAGGTGACGCTGAAGTTGATCTTCTGGTTCGCATCGGTTGCCGATTTGCCGACGAGCTGGGCGAAGGCAGGATAGAAATAGGGCTTGTAGGCCAGCTGCGCCGTCATAGTGAGCAGGCCGCCGCCGCTGGTGTTGCTGGGCAAGGTGACGTTGAGCGTCGCGCTGGCCGGATCGATATCGTTCAGATTGGCATTGAAGAAGTCGAGCGCATAGGCTCTCAGCTGGTCATCGGTCGCGCCTTCCGTCAGCCGGCGCGCCGTAGCGAAGTTGGCGGCGTCGAGCGCATTCGTCACCATCTGCTTTTCGCGGTTCATTTCCGTGAAGTCGACCGCGATCGCCAGGCCACCCATCAGCGGCACCATCGCCACAACAGTCATAAGAGCATAGTTGCCGCGCCTGTCGCGGCGGAACTGACGCCAAAGTTCATGCATGACTTGCAGCGGCCCCCGCCTGCGGATTCTCGATTGACGCCAGCTTTTCACAAAACGCTGAAGGACGGATTTGGGAAACCGCTCTATTGCTTGGTCGGCGCTTCACCAACCGCTAACCAATGCAGGCCTGCGGCCCCGATCCGATCTAAGGCGAACGCCCATCGGGGAGGGCGTTCGCGGCCTGGCGATCAGCTGACGATGCGCAGGTTGGACAGTTCGTTGCCGATCGCCTTGAAATCGTCGGAGAGTGTCGCTCCGGTCGAATTCCAGAACAGTTTCATCGGCTTGCTCGGATCGGTCGGATCCTTGCTGAAGCGGGAATCCGACGAACAGGCCTTCAGCGCATCCATCTGTGTTTTTTCCGCCGTATTGGTAGAATCCAGGTCGAGCGCGATCGTCATGACCATGACGCCAGCTGTCTTTGCGTTGTTGCAAAGCGTGGTGAAATGCTCGTTCATCGCCTTGCTGTAGTTCGAATTGGAATAGTCTGTCTTGCTTATGCTGCTGCTGGTACCGAGGAACAGCCGGCCATATGTGTAACCGCTGCTGAAAGGCAAGATATAGCCGAGCGACGAATAGATCGCTTTGCTGCCCGCCAGGTCGTTGCCGCCATAGGCCCAATTGGTTCCTGAGTAGGTCTGGGCCGTCACCGAAGTTGGTGTGTAATAGGTGTTCGCACCATCGGTTAGGACGATCAGAACCTTGTCGTTGCCTCGTTCCGTCTCGGGCCGCCCATCGGTGAAGGGAGCGGTGCTGGAAAGGGTTCGCCAGCCCCAGGCCATGCCTTCCGGCACATTGGTGGCGCCGTCGGCGGCCATGGCGTCCACAGCCGCCTTCACCGACGTCGCGCCGGCTGTCGTGGAAACATCGGTCAGCGGCGTGATCGCCGTGGTGCTGCAGCTCGTATTGGGGCCGGCATCCATGCCATAGGCCGGCGTAACCGTGTTGCCCGGAGAGGCGAAATATTTCGGCATGTAGCGCTGACGTTCCGCGCTGGTGCTGTTGCCGGGCGTGGTGTCGGTACGCCAATTGTTGTTGGCGGGACGGCTGCTGGTGTCGGTGAGGTCGGTTTCATCAGGTGCGAACATCGGCACGAACAGGGTTGCGGGCGTTCCGGTCGAAGCTGGCGTATCCTGGATATTGTAGGGGTAGGGACGGGACTCGACGCAACCGCCCCAGTTGGCGACGGTGTCATAGGTATATGTCGCGTTCGAAGCGCAACTGCCGTCCCAGTTCTTCGAACTGCACGCCGAAACCCGTTTCATCTGCTTGTAGAGCGAAAACCGTGTCAACGGCAGGTCTTTCTGGGTTGCGTCCCAACCATTGCCTTTCGCATACCAGACGCCGGCGATGTTCTGGGCATATTTGGTGGACGAATAGGAAGAGCTCATGGTCGTCCAGTCGAAATTCTCATGATGGATCGGCGAGATGCCGGTCGTGTCCATCCATGCCGCCGAGGCATTGCCCGAGCCGACATTGACCGAGGCGGCGAAGGGAACCAGGCTGAACTGGACCGGTTTGGTAACCTGCTTCATCATCTGCGCCTGGCCGGCCAACTGGTCGACCAGCTGCTTCGCGGCACTCTTGAGGAGGTCGAACCGCACCTTGTTGGACCCGTGGCCGAGTTCCGTCATCGAGCCGGAATTGTCGAGCACCAGCGATACTTCCAGCGTATTCTTCAGGCGGACTTCCGAGCAGGCATCGAAGCTGATGTCGCTGTTGGCGGCGCTTCCGCCTATCAGCATTTTTGCCGTTGGCAGGAAGTAGGGCTTGTAGGTCAAGGTGCTACAGAGCTTCAAGGTGCCGCCGCCGGTATTATTGTTGGGCAGCGTCACGGCCAGCATGGTGTTGGCCGGATCGACATGTGCGAGATTGGCTTCGAAGAAATTCTTGGCGTAGGCCTTGGCATCGGCATCGCTGGCGCCGGCAACGATCTGCTGGGCAGTGGCGACGCCGGCAGCGTCCAGCGCGTTCAAGGTGGTTTGTCGCTGCCGCGTCATTTCCGTATAGTCGACGCCGATTGCCAGGCCACCCATGAGCGGTACCATGGCGACGACGGTCATGAGCGCGTAATTGCCACGCTGATCGCTTCCGAATCTCCGGATCATTGCTTCAAAATTCCCCCGCCAAATCGATAATCGGTGGGGATCGTGTCATAAATCGTTAAATTTCACGTTGCCGTAATACCTGCAAGGTCGAGCCGCCCTTTCAACGCGCGTTAACCAAACGCTGCCCAGTGGTGGCTCGGGCGCCAACAGATAGCGCCGTTTGCGCGCATAGGGGCGCCTTCGCGTCGATCTCCAGGTGAAAGCTGGTGACAGCGTGGATCGGTTCGGATAATTCGAAACCGCTGCGGCGAACCGTCGGCCGCGGCACTCGCAACGCTCATATTGAAGGAAACGGCATGGCGGATTCGCCTGACATCGTCGGCTCGCTCGAAGACGTCTCCAAAGCCTATTCGGCAATTCTTTGCGATGTCTGGGGCGTGGTGCACAATGGCGAATGGCATTTCCCGGCTGCTGTGGTGGCGCTGGCCAGGGCAAGGGCAGCCGGCATCCCCGTTGTTCTCATCACCAATTCGCCCCGCCGCAGCGCCGATGTCGTGGCCCAGATGAGTGTGATCGGCGTTCCGCCGTCAGCTTACGACCGTGTGGTGACCTCGGGCGACGTGACCCGCGACCTGATCGCGGAAGGCCCACGCAAGATCTTCCATATCGGCGCCGACCGTGATCTGACCCTCTATGACGGCCTCGATGTCGACCTCGTCGAGGAATTCGAGGCCGCCGGTGTCGTATGCACCGGGCTGTTCGATGACGAGGTCGAGAAGCCTCAGGATTATATCGACCTTCTGCGGCGATTGCGTGCCAGGAACCTGCCATTCATCTGCGCCAATCCCGATATCATGGTGGAGCGCGGCGAACGCATCATCTGGTGCGCCGGCGCGCTGGCGCGCGACTATGCCCAGCTCGGCGGCCGTACGCTGATTGCGGGAAAGCCCTATGCGCCGATCTACGACCTTGCGATGAAGGAGGTGGCCGAGGTGCTTGGCCGGCCGGTCGAGCGTTCTCGGGTATTGGCCATCGGCGACGGGATGATGACCGATGTGAAGGGCGCGGCCGACAATGGTTTCGACGTTCTCTATGTCTCCGGCGGCATCCATGCCCGCGACTACGGCAATGCATCCCGGCCGGATCCGGCCAAGCTCGGGCTCGTTCTGGAGCGGCACGGCTATCGTCCGGTGGCCGTCATGGTCAGACTGCAGTAGGTGGCGATGGTAGGCTTCCAGCATCTCACCGCGACCGCGCCGCTGCCCGCCGATCTGCGTGGCGGCGTTGTCGCGATCGGCAATTTCGATGGCGTCCACCGTGGTCATCAAGCGGTGCTCGAACGGGCGTTGGCCGAGGCTCTGCGGCGTGATGTGCCGGCCTTGGTGCTCAGCTTCGAACCGCACCCGCGAAAGGTGTTCAGGCCCGACATGCCGCTGTTCGTGCTGACGCCGCCGCCGATGAAGGCGCGGCTCTTGTCCTTGCTGGGTTTTGCCGCGCTCGTCGAGCAGCCGTTCACGCGCGACTTCGCTTCGCTGTCGGCGGAAGCTTTCGTCACCGACGTGCTGGAGAGGACGCTCGGCATCACCCACGCCGTGACTGGTTTCGATTTCCATTTCGGCAAGGACCGCCAGGGCGGACCGGCCTATCTGATGGCAGCCGGCGAACGCCATGGCTTTGGCGTCACGCTGGTCGACGCTTTTCGCGACGAGGGCGCCGAGGTGGTTTCGTCGAGCCGGATCCGGGCCCTGCTCTGCGAGGGCGAGGTAGTCGAGGCCGCCGGTCTGCTCGGCTATCGCTTCACGGTCGAGGCCGAAGTGATCGGCGGGCAGCAACTCGGCCGCACACTGGGCTTTCCCACCGCCAATATGAGGCTTTCACCGGAAGCGACCCTGAAGGAAGGGATTTATGCCGTCCGCTTCCGCCGCGCCGACGGCACGCTGCATGACGGCGTCGCCAGCTTCGGCCGCCGCCCGACCGTCGACGACAATGGCGCACCGCTTCTGGAAACCTTCGTCTTCGATTTTTCCGGCGATCTCTACGGCGAGACCTGCGAGGTCTCATTCTTCGGCTTCCTGCGCAGCGAGATCAAATTCGACGGCCTCGATGCATTGGTGGTGCAGATGAAGCGCGATGAAGCCGAGGCCCGGGCGCTGCTTGCCGGCGTCAAGCCGCTTTCACAGCTCGACGCGGCCATTGCGTTCTAAGGCATGATCCCGAAAAGCGGATACCGGTTTTATCGGACAAACGGTTTCCGCTTGCCCAGAGATCATGCTCGGCAAGACTCTACTTTTTCAGCGCCAGGCCGACCGCGATGAAGGTCCAGCCCTGGAAGATCAGGTCGATCGCCAGGAACAGTCCGAGCACCCACAGGCTGTTGACCGGCCAACCCATGGCGATGATCAGGCCGGCAAGCACGCTGATGAGGCCTGCCGCGACGATCCAGCCCCAACCCTGTTCCGGACGGTGGCTGTAGCCGACCCAGGCTCGCAGCGCGCCGGAGGCGACGAGCGCGACGGCCAGCAGGAAGGTCAGCACCGCCGAGGCCAGCAGCGGATTGTCGAAGGCGAAAAATCCGGCGACCGCGTAAAGCAGCCCGCTGAGCAGCCAGTAGAAGAAGCGGCTCCAGGTCTTGACCCCGAAAGCATGCATGATCTCGATGATGCCGGCCACCAGCATCAGCCAGCCGACGACATAGACGGAAGCCACGGTGGCGATGAACAGATTGCCGAAAGCAATGCCGCCGAGGATCAGCAGCACCACGCCCAGGCCGACAAACCATCCCCATTTTTCCCGCGTCTGGCCGATCGCTTTCTTCAGAGTATCGCCGTGCAAGGTCATGATACATCTCCCTCCACATCTGGCCGCGCATCCTGCGGTTGAAGGAAGGTAATCCCAATGGCACTACCCGTCCAGCGCGGTGGCTATTGCAAACGCGCGGCGAAGCTGGTGTCATCCCGCTTTGCCTCAGGGAGGTGTGACAATGAAGCGATCCCATGGGCTCGCCCTGTTTTCCTCAACTCTCGCCCTGTTCGCTGCCAATGCGGCTTCCGCATTCGCAGCGCAGCCCGGCGATCCGCCGGATGGCATCACCAAGATAGAAACGGTGGTCGTCATCTTCGCCGAGAACCGCGCCTTCGACAATCTCTATGGCCATTTTCCCGGTGCCGAAGGCATCGACAAAGCCAGCCAGGAAAGCTTGCAGCAGCGCGACCGTGACGGCTCGGTGCTGTCCGAACTGCCGCCGGTGTGGGACGGGCTGACCGCCAAGGGCGTCACGCCGCCGGTGACGCAGGCGATGACCGAGCACCTTCCAAACGCGCCGTTCACCGTGAACGACGCGAAGGGTTTCAACGTGCCGCTCAGCGTCACAACGCACGATCTCTGGCATCGCTACTACCAGAACCAGATGCAGATCAACGGCGGCAAGAACGACATGTTCGTTGCCTGGGCCGATTCAGGCGCCATGCCGATGAGCAACTGGGACGCTTCCAAGACCGACATGTGGGCGGTCGCGCAGAAATACGTGCTGGCCGATCATTTCTTCATGGGTGGGTTCGGCGGCTCGTTTTTCAACCACCAATGGCTGATCTGCGCTTGCGCGCCTTACTACGCCGATGCCGACAAGAGCCCGGCCAAACCGTCGATTTCGGTGACGGATGAGAGCGGCACAGCCCTGAAGATCGCCGACAATTCGCCGAAATCGGCGCGCGACGGCATTCCGAAATTTGTCTCCGATGGCAATCTGACGCCGGACTTCCACGCAGTGAACACGATGCAGCCGCCTTACCAACCAAGCGGCAACGATCCGACGCCTGGCGGCGATCCGCTCCTCGCGGATCCGGCCAAGCCCACCACGCTGCCGCCCCAGACGGAGCCGACCATCGGCGACATGCTTAGCCTCAAGCACATCACCTGGGCATGGTATTCGGGCGCCTGGCAGTACACGCTCGACCACGGCAACAACTCGCCGGTTCCGAATTTCCAGTATCACCACCAACCGTTCAACTATTATGCCAATTACGCGCCGGGCACCGAAGCCAGGCGCCAACATTTGCGCGACGGTGGGCTGGGCGGCGTTAGCTTCATCCAGGCGATTGACGACGGCGCCCTGCCACAGGTCTCCTTCTACAAGCCGCAGGGCAATCTCAACGAGCATTCCGGCTATGCCGACATCGAGGCTGGAGATCGCCATGTCGCCGACGTCGTCGCCCATCTGGAGAAAAGCCCGCAATGGCCGCATATGCTGGTCGTCGTCACCTATGACGAGAATGGCGGCATCTGGGATCACGTCCCTCCGCCCAAGGGCGACCGCTGGGGGCCGGGCACACGCGTCCCCGCCATCATCGTTTCGCCCTTCGCCAAGCACGGCTATGTCGATCAGACGCCCTATGATACGACTTCGATCCTGCGCTTCATCACCGAGCGCTTCGAACTGCCGGTGCTGCACGGCATCGTGGTTCGCGACCGGGCCGTCGCCGCGCATGGCGAACCGCCGCTCGGCGATCTTACCGCCGGGCTCGACCTCAATTGAAGGCCCGTGTCCGTAGGAAAACGATGAACGCTGACGGGATCGTCGCCCTTGTCACCGCTGCCGGCATCGAGCTTACCGACCGCCGCCGTAACGCCAAGGGCGACGGCTGGTCGCTAAGCTTTGCCAACGGTGCAACGGTGGAGGTGGGTGACGACGGATCGGCGCGCATTGCCGGCAAGGGCAGCAAGGCCGTGAGAGGGCTGCTGGACCTGCCGACCGCGCCGCGCCGCGCCTGATCCGGCGCGGCCGGACACTAAGTTGGCCGACTCAACTGTTACCGATGTTAAGTCAAATTTTACCGAACTGGCGCCATGGCTTGAGCGATGCCGGGTGTTTGTTCCGGCGTGTTTCGCGTATGGGGTATCGATGCGTATTGTCCGGGCGATTCCGCTGCTTCTGACCGCCTCCTTGCTGGGCGCTTCCGCGGCCGAGGCCGGCGACGGCCCTTTCGGCTGGCTGTCCGGCGACTGGTACCTGACGGTTGGCGCCACGGGCATGGTCGCGCCGAATTTCGAGGGCGGCAAGAAATACATGCTCAGCGCCCAGCCCATCATCTCCCTGGGCAAGGCCGGTCCCCAGGCTCGCTTCACCTCGCGCAACGACAATATTTCGCTGGCGCTGGTCGATGATGGCGGCGTTCGCGCCGGCCTGACCGGCAAGTTCCTGTTCTCGCGCGATGACAGCGATGCCGACGAGCTCAAGGGTCTCGATCCGGTGCGCTGGGGCGGCGAAGTCGGCGGCTTCTTCGAATTCTATCCGACGGACTGGATGCGCGCGCGCGCCGAATTGCGCCACGGCATCCGTGCCCATAACGGCTTTGTCGCCGATATCGCCGCCGACGCTTTCTACGATGTGACGCCAACCGTCAGGATTTCGGGCGGCCCGCGCGTGTCCTTTGCTTCGGCGAACTATTTCGACGCCTACTATGGCGTCAATGCGCAGGAGGCGGTGGCCTCCGGCCTGAGCCAGTACAATCCCGGTGGCGGACTGAAATCCGTCGGCCTCGGCGGCGCGGTGACCTGGAAGGTGACCGATCCGATGACCGCCAGCCTGTTCGGCGAATATTCGCGCCTGGAGGGGCCGGCAGCCGATTCCAGCCTGGTCAGGGAGCGCGGCGACCGCAACCAGTTCATGGTCGGTGTGTCGACCACCTATCGCTTCGACTTCAAGATGTAGGCGAATTGAACGAGACGCTTTATTCCTGCGTCCATCTCCGCTAAAAGCCACGCCATGATGAGCTTTTCGCGCCTTTTCGCGATCGCGATACGAATTACTGGCCCGGTGTTCCGGGTGGCCTGAGCGCCGCCGGAACCGCCGGGAGTTTCGCGCGCGCCCTCGCGCTTTTTCAGAACATCGACGCATATCGCCCAAAGGTGGGATCCGGTTTTGGGAAAACGATATGCGCCAATCAAAGACCTCAACGCCCGGGCTTTGTGCCGACGGGCTACGCAGATGGCAGATCAATGACCGACACTGTTGAAACGATCGACTATTCCAAGACGCTTTATTTGCCGCAGACGGATTTCCCGATGCGCGCCGGCTTGCCAGAGAAGGAGCCGGTGCTGGTCAAGCGCTGGCAGGACATGGACCTCTACGCCAAGCTGCGCGAGAGTGCCGCCGGCCGCACGAAATATGTGCTGCATGACGGCCCGCCCTACGCCAACGGCAATATCCATATCGGCCATGCGCTGAACAAGATCCTCAAGGACGTCATCACCCGCTCGTTCCAGATGCGCGGCTACGATTCGAACTATGTGCCTGGCTGGGACTGCCACGGCCTGCCGATCGAGTGGAAGATCGAGGAGCAGTATCGCGCCAAGGGCAAGAACAAGGACGAGGTGCCGGTCAACGAGTTCCGCAAGGAATGCCGTGAGTTCGCGGCGCACTGGATCACGGTGCAGGGCGGTGAGTTCCAGCGGCTTGGCGTCATCGGCGACTTCAAGAATCCCTATACGACGATGGCTTTCCATGCCGAGTCGCGCATCGCCGGCGAATTGCTGAAATTCGCCATGTCGGGTCAGCTCTATCGCGGCTCGAAGCCGGTGATGTGGAGCGTCGTCGAGCGCACCGCATTGGCCGAGGCCGAAATCGAGTACCAGGATTATGAGTCAGACACGATCTGGGCGAAGTTTCCGGTCGCCAATCTTGTCGTCGCCAATATCGTGGACGGGCAGCCGGCGGAACTCAATCCGGACCTGAGCGGGCGGTCGCTGGATTTGCTGGACGCCCATGTCGTCATCTGGACGACGACGCCGTGGACCATCCCGGGCAACCGCGCCGTCAGCTATTCGCCGCGCGTCGCCTACGGGCTCTATGAAGTGACGGCGGCCGAGAATGCCTTTGGCCCGCAGCCGGGTGAGAAGCTGATCTTCGCCGACGCGCTGGCCGAGGAAAGCCAGGCCAAGGCAAAGGTCACCTTGAAGCGCCTTCACGGCGTCAGCACCGAACAACTTGGAAACCTAGTGCTTTCACACCCATTCAAGGGTCTCGGTGGCGGTTACGAGTTCCCCGTGCCGATGGTTGCGGGCGATCATGTGACCGACGATGCCGGCACCGGCTTCGTCCACACCGCGCCTGGCCATGGCCGCGAGGATTTTGACGCCTGGATGGACGCCGCGCCGCAGCTGCGGGCACGTGGCATCGACACGGTGATCCCCTTCACGGTCGACGATGCCGGCTTCTTCACCAGGGACGCGCCAGGCTTCGGCCCGGATCGCGAGGGTGGAGCCGCGCGTGTCATTGACGACAATGGCAAGAAGGGCAACGCCAACCAGGCTGTCATCGACGAGCTGATCAAGCGTAACGCGCTCTTCGCGCGCGGCCGCCTGAAGCACAGCTACCCGCATTCCTGGCGGTCGAAGAAGCCGGTGATCTTCCGCAACACGCCGCAATGGTTCGTCTACATGGACAAGGACCTCGGCGACGGCACGACACTGCGCAGCCGCGCCCTGAAGGCCATCGACGACACGGGCTTTGTGCCGGCTGCCGGCCAGAACCGCATCCGCGCCATGATCGAGGAGCGCCCCGACTGGGTGTTGTCGCGTCAGCGCGCCTGGGGCGTGCCGATCGCCGTTTTCGCCGATGAGGACGGCAACGTGCTGAAGGACGCGGCGGTCAACCAGCGCATCATGGACGCCTTCGAGGAAGAGGGCGCCGACGCCTGGTTCGCCGCCGGCGCCAAGGAACGCTTCCTCGGCAACCACGATGCGTCCAAATGGAAGCAGGTGATGGACATCCTCGACGTCTGGTTCGATTCGGGCTCGACGCATGTCTTTACGCTGGAGGATCGCCCAGACCTGAAATGGCCGGCCGACGTCTATCTCGAAGGGTCCGACCAGCATCGCGGCTGGTTCCACTCCTCGCTGCTCGAAAGCTGCGGCACCAGGGGCAGGGCGCCTTACGACACCGTCGTCACCCATGGCTTCACCATGGATGAGGACGGACGCAAGATGTCGAAATCGCTCGGCAACACGGTGGTGCCGCAGGACGTCATCAAGCAATCCGGTGCCGATATCCTGCGCTTGTGGGTGGTGACGACGGATTATTGGGAAGACCAGCGGCTCGGCAAGAACGTGCTGCAGACCAATATCGACGCCTACCGCAAGCTGCGCAACACCATCCGCTGGATGCTGGGCACGCTCGCCCATGACGATGGCGAGACCGTACCGCTGGAAGCGATGCCGGAGCTGGAACGGCTGATGCTGCATCGGCTGGCCGAGCTCGACGAGGTGGTGCGCCAGGGCTACGACGCCTTCGAGTTCAAGCGCATCACCCGCGCGCTCGTCGATTTCATGGTGGTCGAGCTGTCGGCCTTCTATTTCGACATCCGCAAGGACGCGCTCTACTGCGACGCACCGTCGAGCGTGAAGCGCAAGGCCTCGGTGCAGGTGGTGCGCCATCTTTTCGACTGCCTGGTGAAATGGCTGGCGCCGATGCTGCCCTTCACCATGGAAGAGGCCTGGCTCGACCGTCATCCCGATGCCGTTTCGCTGCATCTCGACCAGTTCCCGGAAATCCCGGCGGATTGGAAGAACGAAGCGCTGGCGGAAAAGTGGCGCAAGGTGCGGCAGGTGCGCCGCGTCGTCACCGGCGCGCTCGAGATCGCGCGTGCCCAGAAGGTGATCGGCTCCTCGCTGGAAGCGGTGCCGGTCGTCACCATCAACGACGCAGCGCTCGAGGCGGCGATATCGGACGTCGACATGGCCGAGATGGCGATCACCAGCGACCTCGTCATTGCCCATGGCCAGGCGCCTGAAGGCGCCTTCACCCTCGACGATGTCAAGGGCGTCGCCGTAGTGGTCGAGAAAGCCGAGGACCGCGGCCTCACCAAATGCGCGCGTTCCTGGCGTTACACGGCCGATGTCGGGCAGGATCCCGCATTTCCCGATGTCTCCGCACGAGATGCCGCCGTTCTGCATGAGCTGAAGGCGCTCGGTCGGGTTTAGGTCGACGTCGCCGAAGAGCGTGCCGCGGTTCTGGGAAACGACGTGCACCCGATCAACAGTGCACAAATGCCACGCCGGGCGGTGCAAATCCGCCCGTGCGTTGCCCTTAAAGAGCGGTTGAGGTAAACACGCGAAACTCCGGAAGACAAATTGTCGCCGGATTTCCGTCGCAAGTGCTTGGACGATGGGGACCCGTCACAGGACCGGTGGCGATCGAGAGGCTGTCTAGAGTGGGACTTTTTGGCATGACCGAGAGATATAAGGCGCGCCTTGCGCTGCTGGCGCCGCTTGTCGCATCGGGCCTCGCTCTATCCGGCTGCATGGGCTCTCCGACCTATGGCACCGACAAGACCGCTGCCGAACAGCTGGCCGGCGATCTCTCGGGCGCCGTTTCCTTCGCGCCGAAGCGCAAGGATCCGATCGACTACAAGCCGCGCCCCACCTTGGTGAAGCCCGCTCCCGGACAGAAGGAAGCGCTGCCCGCACCGCAGGAAAGCATCCAGACGGCAAGCGCCGAATGGCCCGAATCGCCTGAACAGCGCCGCGCGCGCCTGCGCGCCGACGCCACCGCCCATCAAAATGATCCGGGCTATCAGGCTGAGGTCGTCGACGACGTGCAGACCGATCCGGCCTCGGTCAAGAAGGCGATGGCGGATTCAGGCTCCAGCCACCCGCCGGCCTGGACACCCGCTGATTCCGACAAGGGCCGCGCCGCCGAGATCCAGCGTCGTCTTGCCGCGAGCAAGCAGGGCGACCCCAACACCCGCAGATATCTGAGCGAGCCGCCATTGGCCTATCGCGTCGCGGCCGGCACGGCGCCGCAGAACGAACTCGGCGAGGACGAATACAAGAAGGAACGCCGCCTGAAGAAGGAGGCGGAAGGCAAGAAGTCCGGCTGGTTCGACTGGTTGCCGTCCCTGTAAGAACGCCCGCGCTGCCCTTTCGGGCGGCACATCGCGGTTCAGTCGCGACGTTCCTTGAAAAAATCCTTCAGCAGCAGCGCAGCCTCCGTCTCGCCCATGCCCGGATAGATGTCGGGCGTGTGGTGGCAGGTCGGCGAGGCGAAGAAGCGTACTCCATTGACCACCGCGCCGCCCTTTTCGTCGGCGGCGCCGAAGTAGACACGGCGTAGCCTGGCGAAGGAGATGGCGCCGGCGCACATGGCGCAAGGTTCCAGCGTCACATAGAGATCGTGGCCGGTCAGCCGCTCGCTTGAGAGTTTCCCGCAGGCTTCGCGAATGACAAGCATCTCGGCATGCGCCGTCGGGTCGGCAAGCTCGCGGGTGCGGTTGCCGGCTTTCGCAACGACCGTGCCGCCGTTGGCGATGACGGCGCCGACCGGCACTTCGCCACGCAAGGCTGCCGCCTCGGCCTCCTTGAGCGCCACCGCCATGAAATCCGGCCGCTTCACGCGGTTTCCATTCCGATTATCTCCTCGCCACTCAGGCGTGATCCTGTTATGGAGCGCATCAACCCGAAAATCGGACTCGATTTTCGGAAAAGATCATGCGCCAAATCAAAGTGCTACAGCGTTCGTTGCGCGCCCGAAAGGATGCGCCACGCTGTAGCAGCGCAAACGGACAAAGGCCACATGGACGACAACGACAAGAAATCTCCGCGCCAAAAAGGCCCGGGCAAGAAACCTGCGGCTCCGCGAGGCGACAGGAAGCCATCCTTCGGCGCCAAGAAACCCTATGCGCCGCGCGGCGATCGGCCGATGGCCGCCGAGGGCGAACGGCCGAAGCGCGACTTCAAGGGCGGCGACAAGCCATTCAGCAAGGGGCCACGCGCCGCGGGCAAGCCCTATGAGAAGCGCGAAGGGCCACGCAAGCCCTACGCGCCGCGTGGCGACAGGCCAATGGCAGCCGAAGGCGAACGCAAGCCGTATGAGAAGCGCGAAGGGCCACGCAAACCCTATGCGCCGCGTGGCGACAGGCCAATGGCAGCCGAAGGCGAACGCAAGCCGTATGAGAAGCGCGAAGGGCCGCGCAAACCCTATGCGCCGCGCGGCGACCGTCCGGTTGCCGCGTCGGCGGAGGGCGGCGGTAAGCGTTTCGACCGTCCCAAGCGTGATTTCGGCGATCGCCCGAAGCGCGACTTTGCCGACCGTCCCAAGCGCGACTTTGGCGGTGACCGCCCCAAGCGTGATTTCAGCGATCGGCACCAAGGGGCATCGGCCGGCTTCAAGCCGCGCCCGCGTCCCGCCGAGGCCACGGAAGAGGCCGGCGAACGCATCGCCAAGCGGCTGGCGCGCGCCGGGCTTGCCTCGCGCCGCGACGCCGAGGAACTGATCGCCGCCGGCCGCGTCAAGGTCAACGGCCGCGCCCTGACTTCGCCGGCCTTCAACGTCATGCCGGGCGACATCATCCATCTCGACGGCATGGAGATCCCGCCGATCGAGCGCACGCGCCTGTTCCTGTTCCACAAGCCCGCCGGCGTCGTCACCACCAACCGTGATCCCGAAGGCCGCAAGACTGTCTTCGACGTGCTGCCGGCCGAATTGCCGCGGCTGATGACCATTGGCCGCCTCGATATCAACACCGAAGGCCTGCTGCTGCTCACCAATGATGGCGGCCTGTCGCGCGTGCTCGAACTGCCCGCCACAGGCTGGCTGCGCCGCTACCGCGTGCGCGTCCACGGCAAGGTCGAGGAAAGCGCGCTTGCGGGCCTGCGCGAAGGCATTGCCGTCGACGGCGTCTTCTACGGTGCCATCGAAGCCAGCCTCGACCGCGAGCAGGGCTCCAATGCCTGGCTGACGATCGGCCTGCGCGAAGGCAAGAACCGCGAAGTGAAGAACATCCTCGGCGCGCTCGGCCTCGACGTGACCCGGCTGATCCGCATTTCCTATGGCCCGTTCCAGCTCGAGGATCTCCCCGAGGGCCACGTACTGGAGATCAAGGGTCGCGTGCTGCGCGATCAGCTGGGCGAGCGCCTGGTGGAGGAATCCGGCGCCAACTTCGACGCCGAGATAGCAAAACCCTTCTCCAACAAGCCGGTGCGGCGCACCGAAGTTCGCGAAGCGGAACCCGAGCGGCCGAAATTCACGCGCGACGGCGAGCGGCGGCCGATCGGCGAGGGCGGGCTGATCAAGAATCGCAAGCGCCGGGAAGGCAGCCGCGACGAGGCATTGGGCAAACTGTCGACCAGTCCCGACAGAGGCGAGCGGCCGGAAAAGAGCTTCGGCGAACGCGGACCCCGGCCCGAACGCGGCGGCTTCGGCGACAAGCCACGTGGCAGTTTCGGCGACAAGCCGCGTGGTGGCTTCGGCGACAAGCCGCGTGGTGGTTTTGGCGGTAAGAAATCCGAGCGCGAGCAGCGGCCGATCGAGCCGCCCGGCCAGCGCAAGGCCAATGTCTGGATGGCGCCAGGAGCCCGGCCGATCGGCAAGGGCAGGGCGGAAGCCGACGCCGCCAAGGCGGCGGAGGCCAAGGCGCGCAAGGCCTCGTTCAAGCCGTCCTATGGCAAACCCGCTGGCAAACCGGGCGGCGCAAAGCCTTTCGGCAAGCCGCGTGGCGAGCGTCCGGCTGGCGGTGAACGGCCGCGTGGCGGCCCCAAGGGTCCCCGCACAAGATGAGGATCGTCGGCGGTGAGTTTCGTGGGCGCCCGCTGGCGACGCCCCGCGGTAGCGCCATCCGTCCGACGACCGACCGCACCCGCGAGGCCGTCTTCAATGTGCTGGCGCATCGCTTTGCCGAACAGCTGGACGGCGCGCGCGTGCTGGATCTGTTCGCCGGCACCGGCGCGCTTGGTCTGGAGGCGTTGTCGCGCGGCGCGTCCTACGGCGTCTTCATCGAGGAATCTGCCGAAGGCCGCGGCCTGATCCGCGACAATGTCGAGGCCTTCGGCCTGACCGGGCGCACCAAGATCTTTCGCCGCGACGCCACCGGCCTTGGCGAGGCGGGCACGCTGGCGCCGTTCGGCCTGGTCTTCGCCGATCCGCCCTACGGCAAGGGGCTGGGCGAGCGCGCCCTGCAATCGGCGAAAGCCGGCGGCTGGCTGCGCCCCGGCGCGCTCTGCGTGGTCGAGGAGGCGGCGGCGGTTCCCTTCGAGCCAGGCCCCGACTTTTCGGTGCTGGACGAGCGCAACTACGGCGAAACCATCATCCGCTTCATCGAAGCCGCCTGATCGCCTGCGTTCATCGGTGGCCTCTTTGCCGCCGCCTTTGCCGGCAACAACAATTCACTTTGCTTGTCGCAAGCACCTTGCCTATCGTCTTGAAGAGAGAACCGGAGCCATTGATGACATCCAGGGCTGAATGGCTGCGGACGACACTGCTGGCAACCTCGCTGGTCTTCACGCTCACCGGCCCGACGCTGGCCGACAGCGCCGCGTCGCCTAACACGAAGCCGGCCGAGTTCAAGGTGACGGATTTCCTGCTCGACAACGGCATGGAGGTGGTCGTCATCCCCGACCATCGCGCGCCGATCGTCACCCATATGGTCTGGTACAAGATCGGCAGCGCCGACGAGCCGCCCGGCAAATCCGGCATCGCCCATTTCTTCGAACATCTGATGTTCAAGGCGACGACAAATCACGCCGCCGGCGAGTTCGACCGCGCCGTCTCCGACATTGGCGGCTCCAACAACGCCTTCACCTCCTACGACTACACCGCTTTCCACGAGACGGTGGCGCCCTCGGCGCTCGAGCAGATGATGGGCTTCGAGGCCGACCGCATGCGCAACCTCATCCTCACCGATGACGTCATCAAGACCGAGCGCGATGTGATCCTCGAGGAGCGCCGCTCGCGCATCGACAACAATCCGCAGGCCGTGCTCGACGAGGAAGTCGATGCCACGCTGTGGCAGAATCAGCCCTATCGCATTCCGGTCATCGGCTGGATGCAGGAGATGGAGCAGCTCAACCGTACCGACGCCGTCGCTTTCTATGACAAATACTACCGGCCCAACAACGCGGTGCTGATCGTGGCCGGCGATGTCGAGCCGGAGACGGTCAAGGCGCTGGCCGAAAAGACCTATGGCAAGGTGGCGCGCGGGCCCGACCTGCCGCCGCGCATCCGCCCGGTCGAGCCGGAGCAGAACACCAAGCGCACGGTCACGCTCACCGACGCCCGCGTCAGCGTGCCGAGTTTCTCGACGCAATGGGTGGTGCCGTCCTATCACACCGCTAGGCCGGGCGAGGCCGAGGCGCTCGACCTCCTGGCCGAGATCCTCGGCGGCGGCAACCGCAGCCGGCTCTACCAGGCGCTGGTGGTCAAGCAAGGCATCGCTTCCAACGCCGGCGCGTATTTCCAGGGCACCATGCTCGACGACACCAATTTCACCGTCTATGGCGCGCCGCGCGGCGACGCCAGGCTGGCCGACGTCGAGGCCGCGGTCGATGTGGAGGTGGCGCGCGTCGCCAGCGGCGGCGTCACGCCGGATGAGCTGGAAAAGGCCAAGGACCGCTACATCAGGTCGATGGTCTTTGCCCGCGACAAGCAGGACTCCATGGCCGAAATCTATGGCTCGACGCTGGCCACCGGCGGCAATGTGCAGGATGTCCAGCAATGGCCGGATCGCATCCGCAAGGTCACGGCGGACGAGATCAAGGCCGTCGCCGCGCGCTATCTGGTGTTGTCCCGCTCGACGACCGGCTATCTCTTGCCGCAGCAACAGGCGGGGAATTGATGATGACGAACCAGCACCGCGTCTCTGTCCCTTCTCCCCTCGTGCGGTCCGAAGGCCGGGGTGAGACCCGTGGCTCGCCCCAGGGCGGTGGCCTCGCGAAGCGAGGTCGGATGAGGGGTGTTCCAGCTTGGCAAGAACGGCGATCCTTCACCGACCCCTCAACCGTCTCGGCGCTGCGCGCCGATCCACCTTCTCTCACAAGGGGAGAGGGGAAGGCCCTGCACGCCCTCGCAACCCTCTTCCTCTCCATCCTCTTCCTGATCCTGCCCGCACTGGCCGCCCGCGCCATGGACATCCAGCAGGTGACCTCCTCCAAAGGCATCACCGCCTGGCTGGTCGAGGATTATTCCGTACCGATCGTCGCCGTCCGTTTCGTCTTCGGCGGCGGTTCGACGCAGGATCCGGTGGGCAAGGAGGGCGTCGCCAATCTGATGACCGGCCTGTTCGACGAGGGCGCCGGCCCCCTCGATTCGGAAGCCTTCCAGGTCAGGCTCGACGATGCCGGCGCCGAGATGAGCTTCGAAGAGACCCGCGACGGCGTCTATGGCTCCATGCGCATGCTGGCCGAACAGCGCGACGAGGCCTTCGATCTGTTGCGGCTGGCGGTCAACGAGCCGCGCTTCGACCAGGCCCCAATCGACCGCATCCGCGCCCAGATCCTGTCCGGCATCATCGCCAACGAGAACGATCCCGACACCGTGGCGCAGAACAAATGGGCGCGCGCCATCTATGGCGACCATCCCTATTCGCGCTCCGACCAGGGCACCAGGCAGAGCATCGCCGCCATCACGCAGGCCGATCTGAAGGCCCTGCACAAGGCGGTGTTCGCGCGCGGCGGCCTGCATGTCGCCGTGGTCGGTGCCATCGACGCGCAGACGCTGAAGAAGAAGCTGGACATGGTGTTCGGCGACCTGCCGCAGACCCAGGCGCTCGCCCCGGTCGCCGATGTCGAGCCGAAGCTGGCGCAGCGCGTCGAGGTCAATTACGACCTGCCGCAGACCTCGCTGCAGCTCGCCTGGCCGGGCGTGAAGCGCAAGTCGGCGGATTTCTTCCCCGCCGTGCTGATGAACGAGATTCTTGGCGGCGGCACCTTCACCTCGCGCCTGTTCGAGGAGGTGCGTGAAAAGCGCGGGCTGGCCTACAGCGTCAATTCCTCGCTGGTAAACCAGGACCATGCCAATGCGCTGATCGTCACCACCGGCACGCGCTCCGACCGCGCGGCCGAGACGCTCGGCATCGTGCGCGATGTCGCCAGGCGGTTGGCTGAGGATGGTCCGACCGAGGCTGAACTGGCGGCGACCAAGAAATATTTGATCGGCGCTTATGCCATCACCAATCTGGACTCTTCGAGTTCCATCGCCGCGACGCTAGTCGAATTGCAGCTCGACGATCTCGGCATCGACTACATGCAGCGCCGTGCCGGTTACATCAACGCGGTGACGCTCGACCAGGTCAAGGCGGCGGCCAAAAAGCTGCTGACGGCCGAGCCGACCATCATGGTGGTCGGGCCGCCGCTGGCCGGAGCCGGCAAGGGATGAGCCCAACTTTCGGCATAGCTTTTGGCGGCGGCGGCGCGCGCGGCCTGGCGCATATCCATGTCATCGAGGCGCTGGACGAACTCGGCATCAAGCCGGTGTCGATCGCCGGCTCGTCGATCGGCGCCATCATGGGCGCCGGCATGGCCGCGGGCATGACCGGCAAGGAGATCCACGACTATGCCCGCTCGATCCTCGGCCGCCGCGCCGAAGTGGCGAGCCGCATGTGGCGCGCGCGGCCAGGCACCATCGCCGAGGCCATGCAGAACGGCATCCGGGTCAGCCAGTTCAATGTCGAGCGCATCCTGAAGGCGTTCCTGCCGGAGGCCATTCCCGAAACCTTCGCCGAGCTGAAGATCCCGCTGAAGGTGACCGCGACCGATTATTTCGGCCACAAGCTCGCCGTGTTCGATGAAGGCGATCTGCACTCAGCCCTAGCCGCCTCGGCCGCCATCCCCGCCGTGTTCCGCCCGGTGACGCGCGACGGCAGGCTGCTGATCGACGGCGGCATCTACAACCCCGTGCCGTTCGATCTCATCGAGAACGACGCCGACATCATCATCGGCGTCGACGTCGTCGGCGCGCCGGAAGAGGCCGACCGCAAGCACCCCACCTCCGTCGACCTGATGTTCGGCGCCACCCAGTTGATGATGCAGTCGATCATCGCCAACAAGCTGAAACAGTGCCAGCCCGACATCCTGGTCCGCCCAGCGGTCTCGAAATACCGCGTGCTCGATTTCCTGAAGATCGACGCCCTGATGAACGAGACGGCGGACATCAAGGATCAGCTGAAGCGCGAAGTGGCGAGGGTGGTTGAGGCGCGCAATGGCGCTGCCATCAAGGGGAGGCGAGGGAAGAAGGCTGGTTGAGCGACGGGAATTGGCAGTCCTGTGTCGAACTCTGTGTCATCCAGCCTGGAAGCCCGCTATCACTTCGCCGTCACCGGCGCATACTCCAGCGCAACAACGCCGTTGCTGAAGGGCGTGGCCGAAATCAGCTCGAGCGGCACTTGTTCGCCCGGCGGGAACAGCGGCTTGCCCTGGCCGACAGCGCCGGGATAGCTGAGCAGCCTGACGCGGTCGACCAGCCCGTGGCGCAGCAAGTCTTGCGCCACGCTGAGGCTGCCATGCACATAGATGTTGCCGCCGCTGCCTTGCTTCAGCGTCCTCGCCGCGTCCGGCAGCGAGCCTGTGAGCAATTCGGCCGGTTTCCAGTCGAGCGCCTTCAGGCTGGTCGAGGCGACGTATTTCGGCAGCGCGTTGAACCGGTCGGCAAAATCCCCGGTTTCCTTGGGCCATGAGCCGGCAAAGATCTCATAGGTCGTGCGCCCCAGAAGCATGGCGCCGCTGTCGGCGAGTTCATCCTCCTTGAACCTGTTCATCTCGTCGTTCCAGGTCACGCCAGGCAGTTTTTCGACCTCGGCAATGCCATCGACGCTGATGAATTCGGTGACGATGAGTTTTCGCATGGCGTTCTCCTGCTTCGCTCAAAGGACGAACCGCATGGGCCTTTTGCTACAGGCTCTGGAAAAATCGCGGGTGGTTTGTCACAGAAGGAGTTTCCCAAGCCTAAACCAGGCTCCAAAGTCGAATTTTGGTGCTACATCTCAGCCGATATTCCCAAAGCTGCAGGAAGATCATGGGATTCGGGGTATTCGTCCACCGCTCTGATTCGATCTACGATGACAGGCCCGCTGAGCGATATCAGTTCCCCAGCCAGTATCTGCGCCGTGTGGAAGCATGTGTCGGCGGTTGGATCATCTACTATGAACCTAGCAAGGTAGAAGATGCCCGTGGCTATTTCGCCCTGGCGAAAGTCCAGCAGGTTATCCCTGATCCCGTGGCGCCTGGTATGTATCTCGCTTTGATCGAGCCGGGATCATACCTCGATTTCGCCAATCCCGTTCCATTCAATGGGATGGACGGGCTCGCTGAGCGAGGTTTGCTTAACGACCAAGGACGGATTTCTGGTCGGGCTCAATCGGCCGTCCGACCGATCAGCCCGAGCGACTTCAACCGCATCCTCGATCTGGGCCTTGACGCCCGTGAGCCACTGCTGCCGCGCGTCGATGAGATCGGCATTTCATCCGGGTTTCAGGATGAAGAGGCGCCATTCCAGTTCGAGCACAGCCGCGACCGCATAAGTTACATCGGATCGCGAATCGTGCGGGTCCGCATTTTCCGTCGCATCGTCTTGCGCGCCTATGACGAGCGTTGCGCGATTACGGGACTCAAATTGATAAATGGCGGTGGTCGGGCGGAAGTTGCCGCTGCACATATTAGACCCGTCGAAGCGAACGGGCCCGATGTCGTCAACAATGGGCTCGCACTATCAGGTACGGCGCATTGGATGTTCGATCGTGGATTGATCAGCCTCTCCGACGATCTGGAAATCCTGATCTCGCGGCAGGTCAATGACCTCGAGAGCGTGCAAGGGTTCATAAACAAGACCCGCCGTGCGCTTCCGCCTCGCCGACAGCTCGAACGCCCGCATCCTCATTTCCTGCAATGGCACCGCGAGCACTGCTTCAAGCAGTGAGGTGACGAGTAGTTTCCGGCCTGGGGCTGGCAGAGTGGAGAGTCCCCCTCAGTCCTTCGCCCGCTCCACATAGGACCCATCGGCCGTCATCACCACCACGCGGGTGCCGGGCGCGATGTGCGGCGGCACTGCGGTGCGCACGCCGTTGGAAAGCACGGCGGGCTTGTAGGAGGACGATGCCGTCTGGCCCTTGGTCGTCGGCTCGGTCTCGACCACTTCGAAAGTGGCGCGCTGCGGCAGGACCAGGGAAATCGCGATGCCGTTGAACTGGGAAACCTGCACCGGCATGCCTTCCTGCAGATAGGGTGCCGCGTCGCCGACCACGGCTTCGCTCACCGCCACCTGGTCGTAGGTTTCCGGGTTCATGAAGTGAAAACCTTCGCCGTCGGCGTAGAGGAAGGTGTGCTCGCGCTCCTCGACATAGGCGCGCTCCACCTGCTCGGTGGTGCGGTAGCGCTCCGAAACCTTCACCCCGTCGCCGATGCGGCGCATGTCGAGCTGCGTCACGGGCGTGCCCTTGCCTGGGTGGATGTTTTCGGCAAAGAGGATCACATAAAGCTTGCCGTCCTTGTCGACGACATTGCCTTTGCGGAGCGAACTGGCGATGACTTTCACCACGGTTTTAAATCCTGCGAGAGTTAGTGGGCGTTTGCCGGCTTGTGCGGCGCTGGATGGGGGCCTAGCGCATCTTGGCGCGAACCGCCAGCCCCCCAGGTGCCTCGGCACGCCTTCAAATCGCCCATGACCGCCGCTTCGCCCTGGTGGACGCCGCATGTCCACGCCGACCGCCGCCCGCGCCTGATGCTGCGCAATGGGCTCACGTCAGCCTTGCGCGAGTGGTTCGCTCGTCACGATTTTGTCGAGGTGGAAACCGCGGCGCTGCAGGTCTCGCCCGGCAACGAGGCGCATCTGGCGGCTTTCGCCACGGAAGCGGTCGGGCCGGATGGCGCGCGCGCGCCACTCTATCTCCACACCTCGCCGGAATTCGCCTGCAAGAAGCTGCTCGCCGCCGGCGAGAACAGGATTTTCAGCCTCGGCGCCGTCTGGCGCAATCGCGAGCGCGGCCCCTTGCACCATCCCGAATTCACCATGCTCGAATGGTACCGGGTGGGCGAGACCTATGAGAGCCTGATGCGCGATTGCGCCGACCTGCTGGCGCTGGCCGCGACGAGGGCAGGGGCCACGCGCTTTTCCTTCCGGGGCCGCGAGTGCGATCCGTTCGGTGAGCCGGAACGGCTGACGGTGGCGGATGCCTTCTTGCGCCATGCCGGCATCGATCTGCTGGCCACGGTCGCCGCCGATGGCGGCACCGACCGGGACGCGCTCTACGCCGCGCTGGTTCGGGCAGGCCTGCGCACGGCGCCCGACGATAGCTGGGCCGACCTGTTCAGCCGGGTGATGGTGGAAAAGATCGAGCCCAATCTCGGCCTCGGCCGCGCCACCATTCTTTGCGAATATCCGGTCGCCGAGGCGGCGCTTGCCCGGCCAAGCCCGCGCGACCCGCGCGTCGCCGAGCGTTTCGAGCTCTATTGCTGCGGCGTCGAACTCGCCAACGGCTTTGGCGAACTCACCGATGCCGAGGAGCAGCGCCGGCGCTTCATGCTCGAAATGGACGAGAAAGAGCGCATCTATGGCGAGCGTTATCCGCTGGACGAGGATTTTCTCGCCGCGCTTGCCATCATGCCGCAAGCCAGCGGCATCGCGCTCGGCTTCGACCGGCTGGCTATGCTGGCCACTGGCGCGCAGAAAATAGAGGACGTGATCTGGACGCCGGTCGCCGGCTCTTGAGCCACAGGCGTCGTGGTGCCCGGTCTTAGTGCGCGAAAACCTGCTCCAGCGAGCGAAAACCCTTGAATTCCAGGGCGTTTCCGGAGGGATCGCGGATGAACAGCGTCGCCTGTTCGCCGGGCTCACCCTTGAAGCGGACCATCGGCCGTTCCAGCCAGTCTATATCGTCGCGCGCTTCCAGCCGGGTCGCCAGGCGCTGCCAGTCATCCATCAGCAGCACGGCGCCGAAATGCGGGATCGGCACCAGAATGCCGTCGACCTTGCCGTCGCTGGCGGCTTGCGTGGCCTGCGGCCGCAAATGCGCCGACATCTGGTGGCCGTAAAGGTCGAAGTCCACCCAGGTCGCCGACGAGCGGCCGATCGCGCAGCCCAGCACTTCGCCATAGAAAGTGCGGGTTTCATCGAGATCACGGACCGGGAAGGCGAGATGGAAAGGCGTCATGAAGGATGCTCCGTGCGGGCTGCGGCCTGTTTTTGCGTCACAGGGTTCGCGATGGGAACCATGTAGTGATGCATTTTGATTGAAGCCTATGCCATTGCACAAGCCGGACCGGAACAATAGATGGGTGGGCGCGGCCGCAAGCTGGCCGCGACAAGCAGGATCACAGGCATGGCCGACACATCAGACGCTAAAAAACTGACCGACCGCGTCGCGGCGCTGGTCGAGGCCGCCAAGAAGGCCGGCGCCGATGCCGCCGACGCGGTCGCTGTGCGCGGCCGCTCCACCGGTGTGTCGGTTCGGCTCGGCAAGGTCGAGGCCACCGAATCGTCGGAGGCCGAGGATGTCTCGCTGCGCGTCTTCGTCGGCCGGAAAGTGGCGAGCGTCTCGGCCACTGCTGCATCCGATCCGGCGATGCTCGCCGAGCGCGCAGTTGCCATGGCGAAAGTCTCGCCCGAGGATCCCTATCAGGGTCTCGCCGATCCCGCGCTGCTGGCAAGGCAAATGCGCGATCTCGACCTGTTCGACGCCACCGAAGTGTCGGCCGACCAGTTGAAGGAAGCAGCCCTTGCGGCCGAAGCAGCGGCACTTGCCGTCAAGGGCGTGACCAATTCGGCCGGCAGCGGCGCCAGTGCCGGGCTGGGCGGTATAGTGCTGGCCACCTCGCACGGCTTCATCGGCCACTATGTCGGCTCGCGCTTCTCGCGCTCCGCCAGCGTCATCGCCGGCGAGGGCACCGGCATGGAGCGCGACTATGAATTCTCCTCGCGTCAGCACTTTGCCGATCTCGACGCGCCGGAGGATATCGGCCGCAAGGCCGGCGAACGCGCCGTGCGCCGCATCGGCGCGCGCAAGGCGGCGACGGGGCCGGTCGACGTGGTGTTCGACCCGCGCGTCGCTCGCGGCATCGCCGGCCATCTTGCCGGCGCCATCAACGGCGCGTCCGTCGCCCGCAAGACCTCGTTCCTGCGCGACATGATGGGCAAGCAGGTGGCCGCGTCCGCAGTCACCGTCACCGACGACCCGCTCAGGCCGCGTGGCCAGGCCTCGCGCCCGTTCGATGGCGAGGGCGTCGAGGGCGAAAAGCTTCTCATGGTCGAAAAGGGCGTGCTCAACCACTGGTTCCTGTCGACCTCGGCCGCGCGGGAACTGGGATTGATCACCAACGGCCGCGGATCGCGCAGCGGCTCCTCCGTGTCGCCATCCTCCACCAATCTCGCCATCGAACCGGGCGAACGCTCGCCGGAGGATTTGATCAAGTCGCTCAAGAGCGGCTTCTATGTCACCGAAGTGTTCGGCCAGGGCGTCGACATGGTGACCGGCGAATACAGCCGCGGCGCCTCCGGTTTCTGGATCGAGAACGGCGAACTTGCCTATCCGGTCGCCGAAGTCACCATTGCCTCGAACCTGAAGACCATGTTCCTCAACATGGTGCCGGCTGATGACCTCGACCGCAATTTCGGCACCGCCGCGCCGACGCTCCTGATCGAAGGCATGACCCTTGCCGGAGCCTGAACTGACCGCTGCCTCTTCCGGCGCCATTGGCGATCTGCCGTTGCTGCGCGACGCCGCCCGCGAGGCCGGTCTGATCGCCATGCAGTACTTCGGCAACAGCCCACAAGTCTGGATGAAGGGCGGCACCTCGCCGGTCAGCGAAGCGGATCATGCCGCGGACGCCTATCTGCGCCGCACGCTGCTGGCGGCGCGGCCGGACTATGGCTGGCTGTCGGAAGAGACGGTCGACGATCCAGCGCGGCTTTCGGCGCGCCGCACCTTCGTCGTCGATCCGATCGACGGCACGCGCGGCTTCCTCGAGGGACAGCGCACCTGGTGCGTCAGCGTCGCCGTGGTCGAAGAGGGCCGCACGCTTGCCGGCGTGCTCGAATGCCCGGCGATGGACGAGACCTACTGGGCGCTGCCCGGCCAGGGCGCGTTCCGCAACGGCAAGCGCATTGGCGTGCGCACGCTTGGCGACAAGGCCGAGATTTCAGGGTTGAAGCAGCTGATCGAGCTGGTGCCGGCCGGCTGGCAGAAGCGGCTGGTGCGCGCGCCCTACAGCCCTTCGCTCGCCTACCGCCTGGCGATGATCGCCAACGGCGCGCTCGACGCCACCTTCGTCAAGCCGAATGCGCATGACTGGGACATCGCCGCCGCCGATCTCATCCTGCGCGAGGCCGGCGGGCTGTTGCTCGACCCGCATGGCCGCGCGCCGCTCTATGCCGGCGAGGTGACCCGCCACGGCGCGCTCGCCGCCGGCAGCGGTGAATTGCTGGCGGTGCTCGTCGATGTCATCGCCGGGCTGGATGCGTGAAAGCACATTCGCAGGTTCCAAAGTCGGCGGCTTTGGTCTAGACCTGTCACAAACTCACAATATGTGAAGGACCGACATGACCGCGGAAGACGGGAAGAAACAGCTTTTGCATCTGGTGTTCGGTGGCGAACTGAAGAAGCTTGGGAGCACCGAGTTCCGCGATCTCGACGGGCTCGACATTGTCGGTATCTATCCCGATTATCAATCCGCGCACACGGCGTGGAAGGCCAAGGCGCAAGCCAGCGTGGACAATGCCCATATGCGTTATTTCGTCGTTCATCTGCACCGTCTGCTTGACCCCGACAACAAGGCTGCCGGTTGACTTCGATGGAGCATGACCTGGCGAAAGGGCCAGCCAGCGACACCGCGCCGACTCGCAGGGGCGGCAGCCGCGCGACCAAAACGTTCTGGCGCAAGGTGCGCGAACCGCTCGCGCAGTCACGATTCGTCAAGAACGCCATTGCCAGCCTGCTCGCGCAGTTCGTACGGCTGGTTCGCCTGACCAGCCCGCTGGTCGCCGGATCGGCGCGCTTTGCGGGCGGCGCCTATGCCGAATTCGAGCCCGGCATCATCGCCCTGTGGCACGGCCAGCATCTTTTGACGCCGGCCTACTATCCCAAGCGCAAGCCGCTGGTCGCCATGGTGTCGCGCAGCGCCGATGCCGAGCTCAACGCGCTGATGCTGGAGAAATTCGGCATCGAGGCGGTGCGCGGGTCCGGCGGGCGCGACAATGCCCGCCATCTCGACAAGGGTGGCGCCAAGGCCCTGATTGCCCTCAAAAAGTCGCTCACCGCCGGCAAGAACGTCGCCATGATCGCAGACATTCCGCATGGCACGCCGCGCGACGCAGGGCTCGGTATCGTTCTCCTGGCGCGCCTCTCGGGCCGGCCGCTGCTGCCTGTCGCCATCGCCACCAGCCGCCGCAAGGTGCTGGAAAAGAGCTGGGACAAGACCACCATCAACCTGCCTTTCGGCCGGTCCGCCGTGACCATCGGCGCGCCGATCTTTGTCGCGGCCGACGCCGATGACGCCGAAATGGAGCGCAAGCGCCAGGAAATCACCACCGCGCTCAATGCCGCGACGGCAGAGGCTTATCGTCTCGTGGATGGCCGGCGATGAGCGGTCGCTGGGCGCGCGCCATGCTGACCGCATACCGTTTCGCCGGTGCCGCGGCCTATCCGCTGGTCGGGCCCTATGTCGCCTGGCGCACCTCGCGCGGCAAGGAAGACCGCCACCGTCGCCGCGAGCGCTATGGCGTCGCCGGCCGCCCGCGCCCCGAAGGGCCCGTGATCTGGATCCACGCCGCGAGCGTCGGCGAGACCCTGGCCGTGGTGCCGCTGGTCGAGAGCATTCTCGATTATGGTGTCAACATTGTGCTGACGACCGGCACGGTGACATCGGCCCAGGTCGCGGACGAGCGGCTCGGCGACCGGATCATCCACCAATATGTGCCGCTCGACCTCAAGCCGGCGGTCAGCCGGTTCCTCGATCACTGGCAGCCGGACCTTGCGATCATCGCTGAATCCGAGATCTGGCCGATGACCATCCTCGAGCTTGGCGCGCGCCACGTGCCGCAGGTGCTGGTCAATGGCAGGCTGTCCGACCGCTCTTTCACCTCGTGGAAGAAGCGCGCCAACATCGCCGAGGCGCTGTTCGAGAATCTCGCCCATGTCGTTGCCCAGTCCGATGTCGACGGCGAGCGTTTTCGCGTGCTTGGCGCCCGGCCGGTCACGGTGTCGGGCAACCTCAAGGTCGACACCAACCCGCCGCCCGTCGACGAACGGGTGCTGGCCGGCTTGCAGCGGCAGGTCGGCGGCCGCCCGACCTGGGCGGCGATCTCGACCCATGACGGCGAGGAAGTGGTGGCGGCGGAAGTCCATGCGATGCTGCACAAGCGTCACCATGGTCTGTTGACGATCGTCGTTCCGCGCCATCCTGATCGCGCCGAAAGCCTTGCCGCGCAGATTTCCGGCATGGGGCTGAAGGTCGCGCGCCGCAGCAAGGGCGACCGTATCGGGCCCGACACCGATATCCTGCTCGGCGACACGATCGGCGAGATGGGGCTCTATCTCCGGTTGACCGAAATCGCTTTCGTCGGCCGCTCGCTGACCTCCGAGGGCGGGCAGAATCCGCTCGAGCCGGCCATGCTCGACACAGCGGTTCTGGCCGGCCGCAATGTGCAGAATTTCCGCGAGGCCTATCAGCGCCTGATCGACAGCGGCGGCGCCAAGCTGGTGCGCGATCGCGACATGCTGGCCGGGGCCGTCAACTTCCTTTTGACCAACGAAGTGGCGCGCCATGAGATGATGGCGGCCGGTGTGGCGACCGTCGACGAGATGCGCGGCGCGCTGGCGCGCACGCTGAAATCGCTCGAACCCTATATCCAGCCGCTGGTCGTCAAGTCGCGCCTGAAGGGCGCCAACGGGCGCTAGCGTGGCCTCCGAAGCACCACCTTTCTGGTGGGAAGAGCCGGACTGGAAAGTCCTGGCGCTGTCGCCGCTGTCGGCCGTCTATGCGCTCGTTGCCGGCCGCGGCATGCGGCGGGCCAGGCGTGAGAAGATCGAGGCACCGGTCCTGTGCGTCGGCAATTTCACCGTTGGCGGCACCGGCAAGACACCGGTCGCCATCGCGCTCGCCCAACAGGCCAAGCGCATGCGGCTGAAGCCCGGCTTCCTGTCGCGCGGCCATGGCGGTTCGTTCGCCGAACCGCATGTCGTCGATATCAATCACGATGCCGCCAAGCATGTCGGCGACGAGCCGCTGCTGCTGGCCGAACACGCCCCGGTCGCGGTGACGCCGAACCGCGCCGCCGGCGCCCGGCTGCTCTTGGCAAAGCATGGCTGCGATTTCCTGATCATGGATGATGGCTTTCAGAGCGCGCGCATCCATATCGACTATGCGCTGATCGTCGTCGACGCCCGCTACGGCATCGGCAATGGCCGCGTCATTCCGGGCGGCCCGCTCAGGGCAAAGATCGTTGACCAACTGGTCTTCACCAGCGGGCTGTTGAAGATGGGCGAGGGCACCGCCGCCGATGCCGTGGTGCGCCAGGCGGCGCGTGCCGGCCGGCCAATCTTCGAGGCGCACACGGAGCCCCGCAGCAAGACCGGGCTTGCCGGCAAGCGGTTCCTGGCCTTCGCCGGCATCGGCCATCCCGACAAATTCTTCGACACGGTGCGCGAGGCCGGCGGTGAGGTGGTCCTCTCAAAACCCTTTCCGGACCATCATTTCTACGCCGAGGACGAACTCGGCGAACTGGCGGTGACGGCGCGCGCCGAAGGGCTGGGGCTCATCACCACGGCCAAGGACGCCGCCCGGTTGCGCCACGGCGCCTCGCAGGACTTTCTCGACAGGCTCGAGGTGCTGGAAATCGACACGGTTTTCGAGCTCGACCATGTGCCCGAGCGCATCATCGAGGAAACGCTCGATGCCTGGCGGCAGCGCAGGCTGAGAAGCTAGCTACGCTTGCGCAGCTCCGGATGCATCTCGATTTCGCGGCGCAGCGAAGCGGTGGCGTTGACGTAGGGCTCCTGCCTGGCGACGCTCCAGTATTTCAGCTCGTCCAGGGGGATGTTTTCCCCGGTCACCGCACAGCGCACGAACGAGCCGGGACTGGTGACCTGGAAATCGCCATCGAGATAGCGGATGCGGGCTTCCTTGCCGCCCGGGCCTTCGAAACGGTTCATCATGCGGTGGTGCCAAGTGTCATACAGATTTCATCGCCACAAATCCGCGGCCGGGTCAAGCTTGCGACAAGCCTCGGACAATGCTGAGGCACTAGGACAGGTGCGAAAAGCGCTTTTATCGGGGGCATGATGGATATTTCTTCCGCCCGCCTGGCTTCCTTGCTCAAGGAGGCGATGACGCCGCAACCCGTGCCGTCGGCGAAGGCCGATCCGGTCAGGACGGCGCTGGTCAGGGAACTGGTCCAGCCCGCCGCGCCCTCTTTGTTCGCGCAACGCACGGCGCCCGCTTTGCTGGCGATGCCGGCGGCGCCGATGGCCGTCAAATCGCAGCAGATTGCTTCTTCCGGCATCGTCGAGGCCTATCAGGCCCAGCTCGACACACGGGACGAGGCGGTGTTGGCAACGGTACTGGCGAGGAGAACAGCGCCCGAAGCCGAAACGCAGCGCGGCGCCGTGCCGCCTTCGGCAACGGCCAATGACAACGCGCCCGCCAGGGCTGCCGGGGTGTCCTTGTTGTCGTTTATCCCGTCGCAGGTTCCGGTGCCGCAAAACGCCGCCATGGGGATGTCGTCGGGACGGCGAAGGCCAGCCAATCAATCTCACGCCGCCGCCGTACCCAATCCCGAGGGCCTGCTGGTGAGAATCGGCTTTGTTTCGATCATGACCGGTTTGCTGGCAACAATGATGTTCGGATTCGTTCTGCTGCTGCTTCGCTGAACGAATCGAAGATAGGCCGGGAGACCTATCGCTCCGCTTCGATGAACGCCTCGATCTTGTCCGGCGCCAATCCGGCCTGCCGCGCGATGCGGCGGGCAAGGTCGGCCGCCGCCGTGCGCGGCCGTCCCAGCGGCCGGTCGAGCCAATAGGAAACCGGGTTGAGCGCGGTACGCTCGTCGACCGCGGTGATGCGGCCAGACTGCAGCTGATGTCCGGTTAGCGGCGGACGCGCCAGCGCGATGCCGAGCCCATAGGCTGCGGCATCGAGCACCAGGTTGTAGTCCTCGAAGCGGCGATCCTGCGGGCGCGGGCGATAGTCCATGCCTTGCGCGGCGAACCAGGCACGCCAGCCGGAGGCGTCGGAATCGTTGATCAGCGGAAATTTAAGCAGCCGGGCCGGGTCGCCGCGCCCGATGTCCCGTGCCAGCTCGGTCGATGCGACAGGGAAGACATGTTCCTCGAACAGCTGCACCGAAACACGGCCCGGAATGACTCCACGGCCGCAGCGGATCGACAGATCGATGCCTTCATCGGCAAGGTCGGCCTGGCGGATGTCGACGTCGAGCACGATGCGCAGCTTGGAAGGATTGTTCTCCAGCGCGGCCATGCGCGGCATCAGCCACAGCCCGCTCACCGAGGGGATCGAGGTCAGCCGCACCACCGCCGTGCCGCGCGGCTCGACCCAGCGGTCGGAATGGCTCGAAATCAGCGCGAAAGCCTCCGACGTGCGCAGATGCAGCCGGTTGCCTTCGATCGTCAGCGTCACGCCGCGCGCGCCGCGATCGAACACTTTCAACCCCAGCCAGTCCTCGAGCTTGGCGATCTGCCGGCTGATGGCGCCGTGGGTGATGTTGAGCTTTTCGGCGGCCGCGGAAAAACTGCCGGTTCGCGCCGCCGCGTCGAAGGCACGCAGGGTTTCGAGCGGCACCATTGTGTCTGAGCTGTGATCCATAATCACAGGTGATCCTCGATTTGGTCGTTTGTCAACAGGCGGGAAAAGGCGTTTTGTGGCCTCCAGGACGGGAACAGCATGAGGACGGTGAGATGAGCGCGATGACGGGCACGTTGAATCAGACACAGCGGATGGACACCACGGCCGCCATCGCCGTGGCGCTGACGGTGGTCGGCTGGGCCTCTGCTTTTCCGGCCATCCGCGCCGGCCTTGCCGCCTTCGGGCCGCTGGAACTGGGCTCCCTGCGCTTTGCCATCGCCGCGGTGCCGGCGGCGATCTTCCTTGCAGTCAAGCGTCCGGCGCTGCCCAGGCTCGACGAGTTGTGGCGCCTCGTCTTTGGCGGGGCAATTTTCGTCGCGCTCTACACCGCCATGCTCAATTTCGGCGAGCTGACCGTCTCGGCTGGAGCCGCCGGCTTCATCATCAATGTCAGCCCGATCTTCACCGCCATCATGGCGATGGCGCTTCTGGGCGAACGCTTTTCAAGGTGGGCCTGGGCTGGCACGGCGATATCCTTCGCCGGCATCGGCGTCATAGCAATGGCAGACGGACAAGGCTTGCATTTCAATGCTGGCGCACTGCTCGTGCTTGGCTCCGCGCTCTGTTCGGCCGTCAACACCATCGTCCAGAAGCCGCTATTTGCCCGCCATCACCCGCTGACCATCTCGGCCTCCAACATGGTGCTCGGAGCACTTTGTCTGTCCCCCTTTCTGCCGAGCGGCTTTGCGCAGGCTGCGGTAGCCAACACCGCCGGTCTCGGCGCCGTCATCTTTCTTGGCATCGTGCCGAGCCTGATCGCCTATGCCGCCTGGGCAACAGCTCTATCGCGTCTGCCGGCCGCACGTGCCTCCAATTTCCTCTATCTGGTTTCGCCGATGTCTGCCCTGATCGGCTTCTTTTGGCTGGGCGAAGTGCCGACACTGCTCGGCATCCTCGGCGGCGCGCTGGCACTCGGCGGCGTCATCGTGGTGAATTTGAAGAGGTGATGCGAGCGGTACTTGACTGTTGGCGGGGTACTCAGCTGACTAGAGATACGGGCGCAGCAGCGAGTTGAGAATGCCGAAGACGTTTTTTCGGGACGCATCGACGTTTCGCCCGATCGCGATTGGCTACGGCAGCTGTATTGCTGCTGACCGGATCACCGTGGACGGCGCGCAAGTCGGCTATCTCTACCGCGAAACGCCAGATCATCCGGCCGACAGCGGTTGGCGCTTTTTCGCCGGTGATGAATCTGACGAGTACACCGATAACCCAAATAATTTTGGCTTGTACGATGTCAATACAATTGCGAATTACGACCCGCTTATAGCGTCCTGCTTAGAAGCTCCTTTCGGAACTGCCTTTTTTAGAGTCGAAGGAAAATTCGTCCGTGAGAAGTTCGAACCTCTGGACGAAGTTTGAATTCGTAAACGACCGAAGAGAAGCACTGCGGCGAGCATCCACCTACCGTCGCCCGAACAGCCGCTCGATATCCGCCAGCTTGAGCTCGATATAGGTCGGGCGGCCATGGTTGCAGGTGCCGGATCCCGGCGTCGCCTCCATCTGGCGCAGCAGCGCGTTCATCTCCTCGGCCTTGAGCAGGCGTCCTGAACGCACCGAGCCATGGCAGGCCATGGTGGCGGCGATCTTGTCCAGCCTTTCCCTGAGTGTATCGACCGTGTCGTTGTCGGCGATCTCGTCGGCGAGGTCGCGCACCAATTGCTGGACATTGGTCTCGCCCAGCATTGACGGCGTCTCGCGCACCGCGACGGCGCCCGGGCCGAAACGCTCGATGCCGAGACCGAAGCGGGCGAGCGTTTCGGAATGCATGGCGAGCCGCTCGGCGTCCTCTTCCGGCAGATCGATGATCTCCGGCAGGAGCAGCATCTGCGAGGGCACGGGGCGCGAATGCAGGGCGTTCTTCAGCGCTTCGTAAACCAGCCGCTCATGCGCCGCGTGCTGATCGACGATGACGAGCGAATCCCTGGTCTGGGCAACGATGTAATTCTCATGCACCTGCGCGCGTGCCGCTCCGAGCACCGTGCCGAGCAGCGTCTCGGCCGCCTCGCTCTGCCCGGCGCGCGCGTCGGCGCTGGCAAGCGCGCCGGTATCGAACGCCGCCTGATCGGGTTCGCCAAACCCGCCATGCCTTTTGCCGGCGCGCTCGAAGCCCGCACCTTCGAATTGCATGTCCAGCGGCCGCTGCGGCGAGCGCGAGGGATCGAAACCGGAGCCGGATGCATGGAATGATGCTTCGTAGCTGCGATGGCCATTGGCCGGGCCGCCATGATTGTAGGGTGCGGCACCCGGCCGGAACGCCGCCATCATGCCCGCGGCTCCCGTCGTGGCTGAGCGGATGCCGGCATCGGCCAGGGCCTGGCGGATGGCGCCGACGATCAGCCCGCGCACCAGGCCCGGATCGCGGAAGCGCACATCGGCCTTGGCCGGGTGGACATTGACGTCGACGATGGCCGGATCGAGCGAAAAAAACAGCACCGTCACCGCGTGGCGGTCGCGCGGCAGCACATCGGCGAAGGCGCCGCGGATGGCGCCCGCGATCAGCTTGTCACGCACCGGCCTGCCATTGACATAGGCATATTGCTGCAGCGCGTTGGCGCGGGTGAAGGACGGGATCGACACATGACCGGTCAGGTGCACGCCTTCGCGCATCGCGTTGATGGCGATGGAATTGTCGGGAAATTCGGCTCCCATCACCTGGGCGACGCGGCGCAGGCTGCCTTCCGGACTGTCGTCGGTCGCCGGCAATTCCAGCGTCGAGCGGTCGGAACCCGCCAGCGTGAACCGCACGGCCGGGAAGGCGATGGCGATGCGCTTGACCACATCGCTGGTCGCCGAGCTTTCAGCCCGCTCGCCCTTCATGAATTTGAGCCGCGCCGGCGTGGCGAAGAACAGATCGCGCACCTCGACGGTTGTGCCGCGGTTGGCTGCCGCCGGTCTGACGGGCAGCACGCGGCCGCCCTCTATGCCGATCTCGGCGGCGCTGTCGCCCAAAGCCGTGCGCGAGCGGATCGACAGCCGCGATACCGAGCCGATCGACGGCAGCGCCTCGCCGCGAAAGCCGAGCGAGCGGATGTCGTTGATATCCTCGGCGAGTTTGGAGGTGCAGTGGCGCGCGATCGCCAGCGAAAGCTCCGGCTCGGGGATGCCGGAACCGTCATCAGTGACGCGGATCAGGTTCAGCCCGCCACCTGAGGTGACGATTTCGATGCGTGATGCGCCAGCATCGAGCGCATTCTCGACCAGTTCCTTGACCACGCTCGCCGGACGCTCGATGACTTCGCCGGCGGCGATCTGGTTGATCATCGTTTCGGAAAGCTGGCGAATGGGCATGGCGACAGTATAGGAGGATTCGTGTCGTGCGGGCGAGGGCGAACTGCGGTGGAACGGTGAAACGGCTTTATGCCTGCGCCGCCAGCCAGTCCCTTACCTTGCGGACATTGTCGCTGAGCTCCCGGTTCTTCGGCCACACGACGTAGAACGCCTTGCCGGTCTTGAGCACGTGGTCCGTCACCTGCACCAGAAGTCCCGTCGCCAGCAGCCGCTCGGCAAGGTGCCGCCAGCCGAGCGCAATGCCTTGCCCCTCCATCACGCCCTGGATGACCAGGCCATAATCATTGATGCGCAGGCCGCGCGCGGCGTCGCCGAGGCTGCCGCCGGCCGACTGGAACCATTCGTCCCAACTCGCCGCCTCGCGATACGGCTCCTCCAGATGGATGAGACGGTGCTTGGCCAATTCCCCGACGGTCTTCGGCATGCCGAACTTGGCCAGGTAGCTGGTGCCGGCGACGGGGAAGATCTCCTCATCGGCAAGCGGCAACGAATGGTAGTCCGGCCAGTCCCGGGGCTCGCCGCCGCGCACGGCGAGCGGGATGCCTTCGGCGATGATGTCGAGGTCGCGGTCGGCGGTCTGGATGCGCAGATCGATGCCCGGCAATTCGTCACGGAACTGCTGCAGGCGCGGCATCATCCAGAACGAGCCGAAGGCGGTCGATGCGGCGAGCGTCACGTGGCCGCCGGTCGCCTGCAGGCGCAGATCCTCGGCCGACTTGCGGATATGCGACAGCCCCAGCGAGACATCGGCGTGGAAGCGTTCGCCGGCTTCGGTCAGGCTGACTTGCCGGTGGCGGCGCTGAAACAGCTTGGCGCCGAGCTGCGCTTCCAGCCCGCGCACCGCGTAGGAAACGGCGGCCTGCGTCATGCCGAGCTCGCGCCCGGCGGCGGTGAAGCTCGACAGCCGGCCGGCCGCCTCGAAGACGATCAGGCTGCCGGCGGAGGGCAGGAGGTGGCGCAGGCTTCGCATAAGCACAGCTTATACAGAAGATCAGGATTTTCCAGCGTCACAGCCATATTTCGGGTCGCTAACGTGGTGGCGGGAAGAAGGAGGCTCCATGAACGTACCGGCCGTCGAATTGACCGAACAGACCCACCGCCGCGGCGGTGGCCGTGTTGGCCGCAAGGCGCTCAGAAGCGCGCCGATCGCTTCCTTTCCGACCTTGGTGCGCAACATCCCCGTCTATGAGATCGTGCCTGACGAGGCGGTGGAACTGATCCACGAGGAATCGCTGAAGATCCTCGAGGAGGTGGGCTGCGAATTCCGCGACGACGGCGCGATCGAGCTCTGGAAGGCGGCCGGCGCCGATGTCAGGGAGACGCGTGTCCGCATCGACCGCGCGCTGCTGATGGAGCTCGTCTCGAAGGTTCCGTCGGAATTCACGCTCAATGCACGCAACCCCGAGCGCACCGTGCGCGTCGGCGGCAAGAACTCGATTTTCGTGCCGATGTATGGCGCGCCCTACGTCCGCGACCTCGACAATGTCAGGCGCTATGGCACGCTCGCCGACCTCAACAATTTCCACAAAATGGCCTACATGGCGCCGGCGCTGCATTCCTCGAGCTCGGTCATCTGCGAGCCGATGGAAATCGCGGTGCCGAAACGGCATCTGCACATCATCCACTCGGCGCTGAAGCATTCCGACAAGCCGTTCATGGGCATCGTGACGTCGAAGGAGCGCGCCGAGGACACGATGGCGATGGCCGGCATCGTCTTCGGCGAGGCGTTCGTACGCGACAACCCTGTGCTGGTGGCAATCACCAACTGCAATTCGCCGCTGGTATGGGACGCCACCATGATCGACGCCATGCGGGTCTACGCGAGCCACAACCAGCCGCTGATCCTGGCGCCTTTCGCGCTGTGCGGCGCTTCGACCTCGGCTTCTGCCGTCGGCGCGGTGGCGCAGGTCAACGCCGAGGCGCTTGCCGGCGTGGCGCTGACCCAGCTCATCCGCCCAGGCTCGCCCCAAATCTACGGCCAGTTCATGGTCACGGTCGACATGAAGACCGGCGCGCCGATGGGCGGCACCCCGGAGGCCGCCCAGATGATGTATCTTATGGGCGCGCTGGCGCGGAAATACCGGCTGCCGTGGCGCACCTCGGGATTCCATGTCGGCTCGAAGCTGAACGACGCTCAGGCGGGTTACGAATCGAACATGCTCATGCATGCCGCCATCCTGTCCGGCGCCAACTACATCTGGCATTCCGCCGGCTGGCTGGAAGCCGGCCTGACTTGCGGCTATTCGAAATTCGCGACGGACTGCGAGCAGCTCGTCGGCTGGTACAAATACGCCGGGGGGGTGTCCTTCGACGATTTCAAGGAGGCCATGGCGGCGATCCGCGAGGTCGGACCGCAAGGCCATTTCCTCGGCACCCAGCACACGCTCGAACATTTCGAGTCCGCCTTCTTCATGCCCTCGATCATGGACTTCAACTCCTACGAACAATGGAATGCCGAAGGGGCGAAGGACCACGACACGCGCGGCCGCGAGAAGGCGCGCAACATGCTCGCCGACTACGAGGAGCCGAAGCTCGACGAGGGCATTGCCGAGGGTCTCAGGGATTTGATCGCGCGGCGCGAGGAGAAGCTGCCGGATACGGTGAGTTGACGCAAAGGGCGAAGACCCGACGGGAACCATAAGGGAGGAAGAAAATGACACTTTTCACAAGCAATGGCGATCGCGTCCCCAGCGCTATCGAGGCCATGGCGCAGGAGGCGCGTGCCGGCCGCATGGACCGGCGTGAGTTCCTGGCGCTGGCAAGCGCCTTCGGTGCGTCGACGGCTCTCGCCTATGGCATGATCGGTCTTGCCGTGCCGCGACAGGCCCAGGCCGAGGAGCCGAAGAAGGGCGGCACGCTGCGCGTCTCGATGTCGGTCAAGGCGCAGAAGGACCCGCGCACCTACGACTGGGTGGAACTGGCCAACATTTCGCGCAGCTGGCTGGAGCCGCTGGTGCGCTACACCAGGCAATTCACCTTCGAGCCGGTGCTGCTCGAAAGCTGGGATATCAACGACGACGCCACCGAATATGTCCTGCATGTGCGCAAGGACATCACCTGGAACAATGGCGATGCCTTCAATGCCGATGACGTCGCCCACAATCTGGCGCGCTGGTGCGAGAAAGGCGTCGCCGGCAATTCGATGGCCGCACGCGTCGGCGCGCTGATCGACGCAAAAACCGGCAAGGCGAGGGACGGCGCGATCACCAAGGTCGACGACCACACCGTCAAGCTGAAGCTTAGCGAACCCGACATTTCGCTGATCCCGAACTTCACCGATTATCCCGCGCTCGTCGTCCACCGCAACTTCGATGCCGACGGCGCCGATCCGGTCAAGAAGCCGATCGGCACGGGTCCGTTCGAACTCGTCTCTTACGATGTCGGCCAGAAGGCGGTGGTGAAGCGCCGCGAGAACGGCAAATGGTGGGGTGGCGAGGCGCCTCTCGACGGCGTCGAATTCGTCGACTACGGCACCGACTTCAATGCCACGGTGAACGCTTTCGATTCCGGCGAGATCGACCTCAATTTCGAGAGCCCGGCCGATTTCATCGACATTCTCGACAAGATGGGCCTGCAGAAATCCGAGGTTGCGACGGCAACGACACTGGTTGCCCGCACCAACATCACGCACAAGCCCTATGACGACAAGCGGGTGCGCAACGCTCTGCAGATGGCCGTCGACAACAATGCCGTCTTGCAGCTCGGCTATGCCGGGCGCGGCACGGTCGGCGAGAACCATCATGTCAGCCCGATCCATCCGGAATATTATCCCCTGCCAAAAAAGCAGCGTGACGCCGCCGGTGCCAAGAAACTGATGGCGGAAGCCGGTCAGGCCGACTTCGAGCACGAACTGATCACCATCGAGGACGATTGGCAGAAGAACACCGGCGACGCGATCGCCGGTCAATTGCGCGATGCTGGCATCAAGGTGAAGCGCACGGTGCTGCCGGGGTCGACCTTCTGGAACGACTGGACGAAATATCCTTATTCGATGACCATCTGGTACATGCGTCCGCTCGGCGTTCAGGTGCTGGCGCTGGGTTATCGCAGCGGCGAGGCGTGGAATGAGTCGGCCTATTCCAATCCCGATTTCGACGCCAAGCTCAAACAGGCGCTCTCGCTGATCGACGTCGCCAAGCGCAAGGAGGTGATGAAGGATGTCGAGCAGATCCTGCAGGACTCCGGAGTCATCATCCAGCCGTTCTGGCAGAAGCTCTACAGCCACACCAGCAAGAAGGTGAAGAACTACGGCGTCCACCAGACCTTCGAGATGGACCTCCAGAACGTCTGGCTCGACGGCTGAAAGGAGGCCGGGCAGGGGCTTCATGAGCGGCAAAAAACCCGGTATGCAGGATGCTTGGTGTTGATTGCGTCAAGCCATCAAAAGCCGGAGATTCTGCATGAGACGGACAGTGCTCCTTGCCGCCCTCGCGATAGCCTTACCCGCGGCCGCCTTCGCCGGACCGGCGTCGGACGCCGTGAAGTTCTTCTATGTTCCGGCGGTCAAATTCGAGGCCGATGCACAATATCGGGATCGCTTCACCGCGCCGGTGACGAGACTGTTCGATCTCAACGACCAGGCGACCAGGAAGAATCCCGACCAGGTCGCCTGCATCGACTTCGATCCCGGTCTTGATGCGCAGGATTTCGACCAGAAGACGGTCTCCAAGACCCTGAAATTGTCCGAAACGGTGGATGGCGACACGGCACAAGTGGTGGCAAGCTTCAGGCTGTTTTCGGACGGTGACGATTCGCAACGCGAAATGCGCTGGTCATTGCAGAAGGTCGACGGCAAGTGGAAGGTATCGGACATTGCTTCGAAGACCAGCGACTGGACGCTGAGCCAGCTCGAATGCATGGCGGGCCAAGATCCGGAGTGATGCCATGGGCCTTGGCCGTTCCTGCGGGGGTCGAATCGACGGTTTCGTGTCGCCGCTCGGCATCCCCGGGGCGTGAAGTTTTCTAAATTTCGTGGAACGCCAAGCGCTTCGAATGTAGTGTGAAGGCGATGTAACAATGGCATGATGGCGGTCGTGTAGCTTGGCGGATCGCCACGCGCACGAGAAATTCAAATCAGCAATCCGGTTTTGACGTCACGTTGCTTTTGACGAGGCGAAGCGCTAGACTTCCTCCGCTTGGTTGTGAACGAATCTCTTGTTCCATTTAGGGGGAATGATCATGAAAATTCTGGGCTACCTATTATCTTCGCTGTTTCTCGCCTTGGCGACGGCGGTGATCGCCACGCCGGCTTCCGCTCAAGCGACCCGGACCTGGGTTTCCGGCGTCGGCGACGACGCCAATCCGTGCAGCCGCACGGCGCCTTGCAAGACCTTTGCCGGCGCGATCTCGAAGACGGCCGTCAGCGGGGAGATCAACTGCCTCGATCCCGGTGGCTTCGGTACGGTGACAATCACCAAGTCGATTACGATCGACTGTGTCTATACGGAAGGCGGGGTTCTCTCCGCCGGAACCAATGGTGTCATTGTCAACGCTCCGGCTGGAAGCGTTGTGCATCTCAGGGGGCTGGATATCGATGGCGTAGGCACAGGCCTAAATGGCGTACGCTTCCTTGGTCAGGGCCAACTGCATATCGAGGATTCGATCATCCAGCGGGTCACTGGCCAGGGCGTGGAAGTCGCGCCGAACGGACCCACCGAAATCTATATCAGCAATACCCGGATATCCGAGGCAGCCACGAATGGCATCCTGATCAAGACGACTGGCGCCGTTGGGATAAATGCTGCGTTCACGCGAACGGAGGTCACAAACAACGGCGCCGGTATCACCGTCGATGGCACGGGTGACACCCTGGCCATAAATATGGCGTTGACAGCGAGCCTGGTCAGCGGGAACGGCGGCAACGGCGTGACCGTGAAGACGGTTGCCGCAGCCTCCCAGGTCCGCGCCACGGTAACAAATACGACGGTGTCGTCCAATGCCGGCGTGGGCGTGAATGCCAATGGTGCGGCTGCCAGCGGCGCCGGCAGTTCGATCGTCACTCTTGGCGGATCGACCGTGTTCGCCAACGTGACCGGTGTCGGCTCTAGCGGATCGGGTGTGGTGCAGTCTTTCAAGAACAACATGATTTCCGGAAATGTCTCGGATGGCACGCCGCTGACGGCATTCCCTGGACCTGGAGGCGCACCGCTGCAATAAGCGCTCTGTTGCATGACACACCATTCCACCGGGCAGTGCTCGCTGTCCGGTGGAATGCAGTAAGACCTGAAGACCAAGCTTTCCACGGACTTTGGGCGTGCTTCAGCTAGCCACGCGGTGTCGGTGTTGCATGGCGCCGCGCTGGCAGCCTTCAGGCTGCCTGGCCGCAAGCAACATCTTGAAACCCGATCGATCGCGTTTCGCCGGCGACCGGCAATCAACCCTGAAGCGATTGCAGGATAAATGGAACCATACCGGCGCGCGGCTTTCCCTGATAAAAGCAATGATATGAAGGCCTGAGATAGGGACCGCCAAAGATTGCCTCGTATTCGCTGGCAAAAACCTCCCACCTGTTTTTGCCCGAGGTCGCCACGGAATCATGGACCTGGTGAAACGTCCCCTCGCTGAGCAGGCAAACATTGCGCGCGTCAGGGCGCGTCACGTAGCGACGAAATATCTCGAGATTTGCCAAGCCGCCGCCTGGGGACGTGAAACGTTCGTCGAAGCCGCCATGTCGGTCGAACAATGTGCGGCTTATCGAGAAAGAATTGCTTTCCGTGATGCCGCCGAAGAAACCACTGCTTGAGGAGCCGGCAAATACCGAAATCCCGAACAGCCCGTCCGACTCGTCGGGCCAGCGCACGGCACGGATCAATCCATCTTCGATCTCCGCCCCATATCCTTCCGGCACCGACTGCATCTGCACCTTGGGACCAATGTGCCAGGACAGCGAGAACACAAAGGCATCCTCCATCCTGCCATGAGCTTTTACACTCTCATCGATCAGTCGTTCGGAGAATATGCGGGCACCATCGATGGCAAACAACAAAATCTCCCCCTTGGCGATTTCGCGCGCAGCCCAATTCAGAGCAAACACCGGGGATTGCCTGGGGTCTGGTGCTCTTACGATTTGCGCATTTGGCGGCAGATTTTCGTATGTGAGCCGCGTGCTTGAGCCGTTGTCGACGACGATGACTTCGTATTCATCCGACCTCAGTCCCTTCTGATAGGGAGCGGTCGCGGACAGGATCGTGCGGGGTGCCTCGCGCGCCATCTCGTAGGCACAGATGATGACCGAGAGGCGCGGCCTGCGCTGCGACAATGCTGGCACCACGCGCCGGTCCGATTGCATCGAAGCCTTGGTCGCGCGCTGTGCCGCGATGATCCCAAGATCGTTAGCCAACAGATCCGTGGCACGTGGTTGCATGTGGTCGCGGATGGCTGCGACGGTTGGAAATGACCACTTCCCAGCCAGTATCTCGGCTTCGATGGCGCCATAGTTGGCGGTGAGCATGTCCGACGACGGATCGAGCCGGGTCACCAGGCCGAAACCCTTCATGTCGACATCATAAACCCGAATGTCCAGATCGGGCCGGTAGTGGCGAAGAATAGGTATCAGGCGATAGACATCGCCAGTCCAGATCGTTGTATTGCGTTGCCGTGACGCGTAATCCATGTGCTGCGGCAGCAGGTCATTAATGACAATGACGCTGTCTGGGCTGGCATGCTTCTCCAGATTCATGAAATCGCGCAGTGCGAATTCGACAAGATGCAACCCGTCGATGAACGCCAAATCGATGGGTGCCCCGAGAATTTGCGCCACGTCGTCGCGTGCGAAGAAACTGTCGCTGGTGGTGTTGAACAACCGCGTGGGGGCGGTCAACGCGACCTTGATCTCGTAGTCGGGATCTATGCCTATGGCCGGAACTCTTGACAGAGCCAGGCTATAGCCCAGTCTGCAGCCGATCTCGCAATAGTTGGCCGGCCGAAGCGTTTCATGGGTTAGCCCCAAGGCGTCTAGATAGTTCAAGAGACGGTCTTCCTTGTTGACGGAACCTGCAAGGGTACTGGCACAATATACGCAAACCCGCCAGCCGGACGTGGCTGTAGGTTTCTTGGTGCCGACAGGCATTGGCGTCGTTTGCGTTGCCGATGATCTGCCGATAGTTCCGCTGAAACGATTGTTCTTGAACGGTTGGCGCGGGCAGCCGCGCGAACCGTTCGCCTCGAAGTGCTTGTTGGCTTCCTCAAATTCTGCATCTTTGTGACCAGGTTTCGACGACCAAAGGCTGGACATTCCGCCGGCCTGAACGCATGACCGTTCGAAGCCTGGAGTGATGCGATGGCCCGTCTTATGGCCCTGGTGATCGTGTGCGTTTTGACCTGCGCCGCCGCCGCTCAAGGTCTGTTCGGCTCACCGCCGCCGAACGCGCCGTCCGCCGGCGGCCAGCCTCCAGACAGCACCGCTACGCCTCCTGCCGCAACGCCGGCGCCGCAGGAAAAGCCGGTCGAGTTGCCGCCGGCGGCGCCCGTTCTGCCGGGATCGCCGACGGCAGTGGTGAAGCCCTTTTACGAACATCCCGGGCTGGAACTCGATCCAGCCCAACGCAAGAACTTCATCGATCCAGCGAAAACCGTGCTCGACAAGAGTGACGCGCTGCGCGCTTCGGGTGAGGGCGAATGCCTCGACCCCAACATGGCACTCGACAACGCCGACTACGACAAGCTCGCCGTCGACCGGAGTCTGCGTACGGTCGAGGCCGTCAACGACGACGAGGCCAAGGTGGTCGTCGCGTTCGTTGTCGAAGGTCACCAGCACCGTCTCGAATGGAAGCTCAAGAAGGTAGCCGGTGACTGGAAGATTTCCGATCTTCTGTCGGTGACCGGCGAATGGGCGCTCAGCCAATATCAGTGCGAATGAGGGGCTCAGCCGCGCCCGCGATAGGGGGCGACGCCCGTGTCCGGCAGCCAGGCGCCTTCAGGTGGAGTGCCGGTCTGCCAGAAAACGTCGATCGGAATGCCGCCGCGCGGATACCAATAGCCGCCTATGCGCAACCACAGCGGCTTGGTTGCTGCCACGATGCGGCGGCCGATCATGACGGTACAATCCTCATGGAAGGCACCGTGGTTGCGAAACGAGGTCATGAACAGCTTCAGCGACTTCGATTCCACCAAAGCCGCATCGGGTGCGTAGTCGATGACGATATGGGCGAAATCCGGCTGGCCGGTCACCGGGCACAGCGAGGTGAACTCCGGGCAGGTGAAGCGCACGATCGCCGGCGGGCCGTCGCCGCGCGAAAACGGCACGGTTTCCAGGACCGCTGCTTCGGGGCTCTGTGGCGTCTCGACGTGCGCGCCGAGCTGGGTAAGGGTTTTGGTATCGATCATGGGCGGGGTTCCTTCGAATTTGCCGCTCATTAGCATCGGACCGAAACGTGCGCAGCGGTTTTCAGACGAATCCGATGCTTAAATTAGGAATGCTGCAGCACCTGCTCCAGCGCAATTTGAAACCGCAGGAAGACGATGACCAGCAACGACCCGCTTCTTCAGCCCTACCAGCTCAAGCATTTGACGCTGAAGAACCGGGTGATGTCGACCAGCCACGAGCCGGCCTATTCCGAGGACGGCATGCCGAAACAACGCTATCGGCTCTACCATGCCGAGAAGGCCAGGGGTGGCATGGCGCTGACCATGACCGCCGGCTCGGCGATAGTCTCGCGCGACAGCCCGGCCGCCTTCGGCAATCTGCATGTGTATGATGACCGCATCGTGCCGTGGCTGGCCGAACTCGCCGAGGCCTGCCACGAGCATGACTGCAAGGTGATGATCCAGATCACCCATCTTGGCCGCCGGACCGGCTGGAACAAGGCCGACTGGCTGCCGGTGCTCTCGGCCTCGCCGGTGCGCGAGCCGGCGCACCGCGCTTTCCCAAAAACCATTGAGGACTGGGACATCGAACGCATCGTTGCCGACTATGCGTCGGCCGCGCAGCGCTGTCAGGCAGCCGGCCTCGACGGCATCGAGTTCGAGGCTTACGGCCATTTGATGGATGGCTTCTGGTCGCCGGCCACCAATCATCGCGATGACGAGTATGGCGGCTCGCTCGACAATCGCCTGCGCTTCACCAACATGGTGCTGGATGCGGTGCGCGCGGCGGTCGGCGAAAAGTTCGTCGTCGGCATCCGCATGGTCGCCGACGAGGATTTTCCGCAAGGCCTGTCGAAGGAGGAAGGCGTCGAGATCGCCAGGCGGCTGGCCGGCTCCGGCAAGGTCGATTTCCTCAACATCATCCGCGGTTCGATCGAGAGCGACGCGGCATTGACCAAGGTTATTCCGGTGACCGGCATGCGGTCTTCGCCGCATCTCGATTTTGCCGGCGAGGTGAGGGCGGCGACAAAGTTCCCGACCTTTCATGCGGCGCGCATCTCCGATGTCGCCACCGCGCGCCATGCGATCGCCACCGGCAAGCTCGACATGGTCGGCATGACCCGTGCGCATATTGCCGATCCGCACATCATCAGGAAGGTGATGGAAGGCCGCGAGCACGAGATCCGCCCCTGTGTCGGCGCCACCTATTGTCTGGATCGCATCTATGAAGGCGGCGAGGCGCTCTGCGTTCACAACGCGGCGACCGGCCGCGAGGCCGAGATTCCGCACATCATCGTCAAGACCGAAGGGCCGAAGCGGAAAGTCGTCGTCGTCGGTGCTGGGGCCGGCGGACTGGAGGCGGCGCGTGTCGCAGCCGAGCGCGGCCACCAGGTCACGATCCTGGAGGCATCCTCGCAAGCGGGTGGCCAGGTCCGTCTGGCAACGCAGAATCCGCGCCGCAAGGAGCTGATCGGCATCATCGACTGGCGGCTGGCCGAACTCGATCGGCTCGGCGTCGAGATCCGCTACGACACCTGGGCGGAAAAGGACGATGTTCTGGCACTGGCGCCCGATGTTGTGGTCGTCGCCACCGGCGGCCTGCCGCAGAACCCGCCGTTGACGAGCGGCGACACTCTCGTCACGTCGAGCTGGGACATCATGGCCGGCAGCGTCAAGCCGGCCGAAAACGTTCTGCTCTTTGACGACAATGGCGGCCATCAGGGCATGGGGGCGGCCGAGTTGATCGCCAACAGCGGTGCGAGGCTGGAGCTGGTCTCGCCGGAGCGTTTCTTCGCCCCCGAAATGGGCGGCATGAACCACGTGCCGTATATGCGCGCTTTCCAGGTGAAAGGCGTCACCATCACCATCAACACGCGCCTGCGCTCGGTGCGGCGCGAGGGCAACCAACTGGTCGCCGAACTCGCTTCGGACTTTGCCGACGGCTGGCGCGGGGAACGCAGGGTCGACCAGGTGGTGGTCGAGCATGGCACGGCGCCGCTCGACGATCTTTACCTCAGCCTGAAGCCGCTTTCGAAGAATGGCGGCGCGATCGACTATGAACGTCTGGTCGCCGGCGGCGACATTTTCCCGGCACGCAACCCCGAAGCAGGCTTCGTGCTGTTGCGCATCGGCGATGCGGTCGCTTCGCGTAACATTCACGCCGCCATCTATGACGGCATCAGGTTCGGCTTGCGGTTCTGATGCAAGGCCCGCTCGGGCTGGCGCAATTTGTGGTGTTGGTGGCGCGCGGTCGGACCTGCATACGAGAGCCCATGTAGGCCGGCCTGGCCGCGCGCCCGCACGTCACTGGCTCATCGCCGGATAACGTGCGATCAGTGAACTGGGGATGCGGACGGTGCTCAGACCATCCTGGCGATCGCCATGCACAGCACCGTGACCACCAGCAGCCACGCAGCGATGCGTTCGCCCAGGGCCATTCTGGCCCGCAGTTGCGTTTCGATTTCCGCATTGGCGCCGGCAAGCCGCCGGCTGGGCGCCCTGACCATGGCGCCGAGCACGCCGGCGGCGGCGAAAGCGGCCAGGATACCCAGCGCCAGCACCATTTCCATCGAGCCGAAATAAGCGCCATGGAAGAAATACCACAGCAGCGCCCCGGTCAGGAAAACCATGCCGGCCGCGCCCATCTGCGGCTGGATGAAGCGTTCCGCCTTGATCTCTGGATCGCGGGCAAGCGTGATGGTGGTGCCGGCCCAGAACACCCCTGCCATGACGTGAAGACCGATGACGACGATGTAGACATATTGCATGACGGCTCTCCTCTCATCTGTGGGGGGTATCTAACAATTAGATATCTAACAGTTAGATGTCAATGTATAAAGCGGGAGTCAGTTCCATCTGGGAAAAACCCCGTCTAGTGTCCGGCAATGACGCCCTTTGAACGCCCGCCAATCGGCATGAACCTCGGCCGCACCGCCAAACTTGTCGCCCAGGCCTTCGACGCCGCTTTGGTCGAAGCGGGCGGCACCTTGCCGGTCTGGCTCACGCTGCTGTCGGTCAAGTCGAGCGCGCTCGCCAATCAGCGCGAACTTGCCGGCATGATCGGCATCCAGGGGGCGACGCTGACCCACCACCTCAATGCGATGGAAGCGCAGGGCCTGCTGACGCGCCGCCGCGATCCCGTCAACCGCCGGGTCCATCTGGTCGAACTGACGGAAGCGGGAGAAGCGCTGTTCGAGACGTTGCGGCAGGCCGCGCTTGCCTTCGACAGGCGGCTTCGCACAGGGCTGCCCGACGAGCGCCTGGCGGAGTTTGCGCAGGTACTGGCGGCGCTACGCGACAATGTCGAAAGCTAGGAATACCGAACCATCGGCTCAGTTGTCATAATTCGGGATCGCTCCGAAGGCGTAATGGCGCAGCTTCAGCGCGGTGACCAGGTCGGTAAGCTTCGTCTTGCCGTCAAAGCCGTCCTGGAACATCTCGTCATGCATCAAGAGGATCAGCCTGCCGGGCTTGTCGAAGTGGCCATAGCCGAACAGATGATCGATCTCGCTGACCAGATGATCGACGCTCTGCACCGGCTCGCCGTTGTCCTTGTGCACCCATTCATGATCCCAGCCATACAGATAGAAGCCGGAAGCGGCGACGAACTCGTAGTCGGGGTCCTCGCGGCCGGCTTGCGCGGGTCCGAGCGAGTTGTCGTCCTTTGACATAGAGGGCAGCCGGAACACATCGCGCCCCGGCAGTCGTGCATGCACCGCAGGCTTCAGGCCCAGCACGGCATTCGCCATGAGCATGTCTGCAACCACCCCTTCCGTATCGCCATAGAAGTGCCGGTAGTGATTATAGGCGTGGCTGTAGCTGTGGTTGCCGATCGTCACCAGCGGCATCGCCTTGGCGCGCCGCACCAGCGCCTTGGTGGACGCACTGGCCTCGGCATGCATGCCGACCATGAACAGTGTTGCCGGAACCTGCTGTGCCTGCAGCACGTCGAGGATGTTGCTGGTGCCGTTCAGCGGGCCGTCGTCGAAGGTGAGATAGATGATGCGGTCCGCCCCATGGGCCGGCAGCGCGGACATCAGAATGGCCGCCAGGACAAACCGAAAGAATGTCATAAGCTCCAGCGATCCGGTTGCACTTGCCGCAGGCCGCCATTTCGGCGGCTGATTGTCAAGGCGGGCAGTTACGCCAGGCTGCCCTGCAAGACCCGCAGTTTGGCCTTCTTCGGCATGCGGGCGGTCAGCCATTCCAGCGCCTTGTCCTGCGGCATCGGAAAGGCGATGGAATAGCCCTGTACCTGGTCGCAGCCGATCGCCATCAGCGAGTCGAGTTCGGCCTCGGTTTCAGCACCCTCGGCGACGATGGAGATGCCCAGCCCCCGGGCAAGCTCGGTGATGGCGCGCACGATCTTCGAGTTGTCGCCATTCTCATGGATATTCTGGACGAAGCGGCGATCGATCTTGAGCCGGTCGATCTCATTGGGATTGACGTGGCTGAGCGACGCATAGCCGGTGCCGAAATCATCGAGTTCCAGGTGGACGCCGGCTGCCCTGATGTGACGCAGTTTCGCCGCGATGCCTGTCTTCTCATCGTCGAGAATGACGGATTCGACGATTTCCAGCGACAGTTTCTGCGGCGGCAGTCCGGCCTTTTCCAGCGTCTCGAACAGAAACGCATCGAAATCGTGCTCGCGCAGCTCGGTGCCCGAGACATTGACGGCAAGCCGTCCGAAGGCAATCCCGGCGCGGTTCCATTCGGCGGCTTCGTTGATCGCCTTGCTGATGACGATGCGGCCGATCTCCGGCATGAAGCCGCATTTCTCGGCGACCGGAATGAATTCGCCCGGCGAGATCATGCCGCGCTCGTGATGGTTCCATCGCACCAGGGCCTCGATGCCGCTGATCGTGCCGTCGGTCAAGGAAACCTGCGGCTGGAAATAAACCTGGAATGCCCGCTCGGAGATGGCGACCTTGATGTCGTGTTCGAGCTGCTTGCGGTAGTCGAGCTCGCGGCGCAACTCCTCCGAGAAGAACGAGAAGTTGCCGCCGCCCATTTTCTTGGCGGAGTATAGCGCCAGATCGGCATGGACGAGCAGGTCCTGCGCGTTGTCGGCGTCGATCGGATAGACGGCGATGCCGCCGCTGGCGCCCGGAAGGATGGTGGTGCCCTGGAAGACGATCGGTTCGTTGATATGCGCCAGGATGCGCCGCGCTAGCATGTTGATGTCCTCGGTGCTGCCCGCTCCGTTGAGGATCATCACGAATTCGTCACCACCGAGCCGCGCGCACAGATCCGACGCCCGGCAGGAATCGCGCATGCGCTGGGCTGTGACGACCAGGACATAGTCGCCGGCGGCGTGGCCGAGCGTATCGTTGATCTGCTTGAAGCGGTCGAGGTCGAGCTGGACCACCGCCAGCCGTTCGCGCCGGCGGTGCGCGCCCTTGATCAGCGTGTCGAAATGATCGGTCAGGAAGGTGCGGTTGTGCAGGCCGGTCAGGCCGTCATGGACCGCGATGAAGGCCATCGAATTGCGCGCATCGACCAGTTCACGTGTCTTGCGCAGGATCGCGTTGGACATCGGCCTGAAGATGAACAGCGCCACCAGCAGGATGACGCCGAGGGTGGCGTAGAACAATGTGCGGTGGAGCGCGAGCAGCTTTTCGGAGCGCTCGTCGGCATCGGCGCTGATGCGCTGTCCGAGCGCGGCATAGCCCGACAAGGTGGCGTTGGCGACCGAGGCATCGAGGTTGACGCGTTCTGCGCTGCCTTTGTAGCCGTCATTGTCGAGATTGAGTTGCGATTCAAGGGCTGAGATCAGGCGGTCGCCATTGGCGATCAGCCCGACCGAGAAATAATCGAGATGGAAGGGTTTGGCGAAAAGCACGCTCTCGATCGACTTCGCATCGAACTTGGCCGGCGATTGCGGATCCGCACCGGTCTGCTCGAGCAGCAGATCGTAATTGGTCTCGAACTCGGCGGTGGCCTGCTTCAGTGCGCTGACCAATGCCGGCCGCTTGTCGCGCGAGGCGGCACCGGTTGCACCGGCCAGGAAGACGATGCGCTGCGACAAGGTCTTCTGCGTGCCGACAATGTCGAGCAAGGTGTTGTTGTGCTGCTGCGTGGCCATCGTCTGCTGCAGCAAGACGAAGGACGCCGCCACCATGGCCGCAATGATCAGCAGCGCCAGCCAATAGCCCGCCTTGATCAGCAATATGAGCTTGCCTGAAACGGTTTGCACCGGCTGCTGCGACATGTTCGGGGGCGGCCCTTTTGCCAACGGATTCCTGTATGACCACCATTGAGCCGCAAACGTTAACAGGACTGGAAACCGACAGCCTGACGGCAAGGGAAGATGCGGAAAGATCGCGAAATGGTTATCGGCTCCTTTCGCCGCCGGCCCGCATTTGAACATTGGTTGGCGCGAGTGTTCCCAACTGGTGGCCTGGGCTGTACCCGTGCGTCTCATCCGATGCTGCCCGGCCACCCCATCCGGTCGCTTTTGCGATGGATTTTTTGCGCGGGCCGGACGACAGTCTGGCCACGTCAAACGAGGCCCGATCATGACCGCAGCATTTCTCTCCCATATCGACAGCGAGCTTGCCGGGCTCAAATCGGCCGGCCTCTACAAGTCCGAGCGGGTGATTTCCTCGATGCAGTCGGCCCAGATCGAGGTCGGCGGCGAGAAGGTGCTGAACTTCTGCGCCAACAACTATCTCGGCCTCGCCGATAGCGCCGACCTGCGAAAGGCGGCCGCGCAGGCTCTGGATCGCTATGGCTACGGTATGGCGTCGGTGCGCTTCATCTGCGGCACGCAGGAGGAACACAAGGAGCTCGAAGCGACGATCTCATCCTTCCTTGGCCTGGAAGACACCATCCTCTATGGCTCCTGCTTCGACGCCAATGGTGGCTTGTTCGAGACGCTGCTTGGCGAGGAAGACGCGATCATCTCGGATGCGCTGAACCATGCCTCGATCATCGATGGCGTCCGGCTGTCGAAGGCCAAGCGTTTCCGTTATGCCAACAACGACATGGCCGATCTCGAGGCGCGGCTGAAGGAAGCCAGGGATTGCCGCTTCAGGCTGATCGCCACCGATGGCGTGTTTTCGATGGACGGCATCATCGCCAACCTGAAGGGCGTCTGCGACCTCGCCGACAAATACGATGCGATGGTCATGGTCGACGACAGCCATGCTGTCGGCTTCGTCGGCAGACAAGGCCGCGGCTCGGCCGAGCATTGCGGCGTCGAGGGCAGGGTGGACATCATCACCGGCACGCTGGGCAAGGCGCTCGGCGGCGCTTCGGGCGGCTACACCTCGGGCAAGAGGCAAGTGGTCGACTGGCTGCGCCAGCGCTCGCGACCCTATCTGTTCTCCAACACGCTGATGCCGGCGATCGCCGGCGCCTCGATCAAGGTGTTCGAGCTGATCCGCAATGGCGACGCCTTGCGCGAGCGCCTCTATGCCAATGCGGCGCGGTTCAGGTCGCAGATGGGCAAACTCGGCTTCACGCTCGCCGGGGCCGACCATCCTATCATTCCGGTGATGCTGGGCGATGCGACGCTGGCGCAGGAGATGGCGGCGCGCATGCTGAAGCGCGGCATCTATGTCATCGGCTTTTCCTTCCCGGTGGTGCCGAAGGGCCAGGCGCGTATCCGCACGCAGATGTCGGCGGCGCATTCCAGTGCCGATATCGACAGGGCGGTCGAGGCCTTCGGCGCGGTCGGCAGGGAGCTGGGCGTGATTTCGTGAGCGGCCAGCGCCGAAAAGCGATTCCGGATCAAGAGATTCAAGGGACAAAAGAATGTCGAACATGATGAAGGCGCTGGTAAAGGCCAAGGCCGAACCAGGCATCTGGATGGAAGAGGTGCCGGTGCCGGAGATCGGCCCCAACGACGTGCTGATCAAAGTGAAGAAGACGGCGATCTGCGGCACCGACGTACATATCTACAATTGGGACCAGTGGGCACAGAAGACAGTGCCGGTGCCGATGGTGACCGGCCATGAGTTTGTCGGCACGGTGGCGGATTTCGGCGCCGCGGTCACCGAATACAAGGTCGGCCAGCGCGTCTCGGGCGAGGGCCACATCGTCTGCGGCCACTGCCGCAACTGCCGCGCGGGGCGAGGGCATCTGTGCCGCAACACGCTCGGCGTCGGCGTCAATCGTCCCGGCGCCTTCGGCGAATATCTGGCGATCCCGCAGCACAATGTCGTGCCGATCCCCGACGACGTGCCGGACGAGATCGCGGCGATCTTCGACCCCCTGGGCAATGCGGTGCATACGGCACTGTCCTTCGATCTTGTCGGCGAGGATGTGCTGGTCACCGGCGCGGGGCCGATCGGCATCATGGGCGCGCTCGTCGCCCAATGCGTGGGCGCGCGAAAAGTAGTCATCACCGACATCAACCCGGTGCGCCTGGCGCTGGCGAAAAAGCTCGGCGTCCAGCATGTCGTCGACGCCTCGAAGGAAAAGCTGCGCGACGTCATGCCGGCCCTCGGCATGACCGAGGGCTTTGACATCGGCCTGGAAATGTCGGGCGCTGCCCCCGCCTTCCGCGACATGATCGACACCATGAACAATGGCGGCAAGATAGCCATTCTCGGAATCGCGCCGACCGGCTTCGAGATCGACTGGAACAAGGTCATCTTCAAGATGCTGCATCTCAAAGGCATCTATGGCCGCGAAATGTTCGAGACCTGGTACAAGATGATCGCACTGGTCCAGGGGCCGCTCGACGTGACTGGCCTGATCACCCACCGCATCGGCATTGACGATTTCCAGACGGGTTTCGATGCGATGCGGAGCGGCAGTTCGGGCAAGGTGGTGATGGACTGGTGAGACGTATCGATTAGAGACGTCGAGTTCCTTCGCTGTCCCGTCAGCCTAACAGCTACTTTCCTTCAAGGCCCCCTCCAGGGCGGCCACTCCGCTGACAATCGCAGCCCGCTCCTGGTGGCTCAGCCTAGCCAGTAGTTCCCTTTCAAACGCTATCGCCAGCGGCACCATTTCGCGATAGGCCGCAAGCCCCGCTTTGGTCAGTGTCAGATGCTCGACCCGGCGGTCGTTTTCATCAGGCGTCCGCGTCAGCCAGCGCCGCCGTTCGAGTTCGGCGACAGCGCGCGACACCTTGGTCTTGTGCATGGCCGACTGTTCGCCGAGCTCGGTCGCCGTCATCGTGCCGCGCTGGCCGAGGCCTGAAAGCGTGCGCCACTCCGGTCGCGTCAGGCCGTGGCGATCCCGGTAAATCCTGGAGAATTCGCGGCTGACGGCATCGGCAAGCCGGTAGAGACGGTAGGGCAGGAAGCTTTCCAGCTCGAGAATGTCGGGTTCCATGACGTGCCGTGGCCGTTGATAGTTACATTTTCGATGGTTACAAATGAAACCAGTTTGGTCAATATCACCGGCAGACTTGGCTTTGTGAAGCTTGGAGCCGAGATCAGGGAGGATCGGATGGCCTTTTCCTACATGCCGGGTTTCGGCAACGATTTTGAGACCGAGACTTTGCCCGGCTCACTGCCGCAAGGCCGGAACTCTCCGCAGCGGCCGGCCTACGGCCTCTATGCCGAGCAGCTTTCCGGCTCGCCCTTTACCGCCCCGCGCGGCACCAATGAGCGCTCATGGCTCTATCGCATCCGGCCGAGCGTCAAGCACACCGGCCGTTTCAAGGCGGCGACCTATCCCCTGTGGAAGACAGCGCCGAATGTCGGCGATCACGAACTGGCGCTTGGCCAGTATCGCTGGAACCCGGTGCCGATGCCGAAGGAGCCGACCGATTTCATCAAGGGCATGCGCAGCATCACCACGGCCGGCGACGTGCTCGGGCAGACCGGCATGGCGGCCCATGTCTATGTCGCCAACACATCGATGGTCGACGATCATTTCTTCAACGCCGATGGCGAGTTGCTGGTTGTCCCGCAGGTCGGTGCCTTGCGTCTGATCACCGAAATGGGTGTCATCGAGCTTCGGCCCGGCGAGATCGCCGTGCTGCCGCGCGGCCTCGTCTTCAAGGTCGAACTGGTCGATGCTGAAGTGCGCGGCTATGTCTGCGAAAACTACGGCGCCAAGCTGACCTTGCCCGACCGCGGCCCGATCGGCGCCAATTGCCTGGCCAACCCGCGCGACTTCAAGACGCCCTGCGCCTGGTTCGAGGAGAAGGAAACGCCGTGCCGGCTGATCGTGAAATGGTGCGGCAATTTCCACGTCACCGAGATCGGCCATTCGCCGCTCGACGTCGTCGCCTGGCATGGCAACTACGCGCCCTACAAATATGATCTGGCGACGTTTTCGCCGGTCGGCGCCATCCTGTTCGATCACCCCGATCCATCGATCTTCACCGTGCTGACGGCGCCGAGCGGCGAGGAAGGCACCGCCAACATCGACTTCGTCATCTTCCCGCCGCGTTGGCTGGTGGCGGAAGATACGTTCCGTCCGCCCTGGTATCACCGCAACATCATGAGCGAGTTCATGGGGCTGATCCACGGCCAGTACGATGCCAAGGAGGAAGGCTTCGTTCCGGGCGGCATCAGCCTGCACAATCTGATGCTGGCCCATGGCCCGGATGCGCCTGGCTTCGAAAAGGCCTCGCGCGCGGAGTTGAAACCGGTCAAGCTCGACAACACAATGGCCTTCATGTTCGAGACACGTTTCCCGCAGATGCTGACCCGCTACGGCGCCGAACTGGAAACCCGGCAGGACAATTACATCGACTGCTGGGCCGACTTGAAGAAGCGCTTCAATGGCACGCCCGAGGGCGACTGGTCTTGAGCGGCAAGCCAATGCCGGACCGGCTGGTGCTGCTGGGCTCGAAGGGCGGCCCGGCGCTGCGGCCGGGCGGACCGTGGCCGAGCTCATCGCTGCTTGAGATCGGTGGGCGGACCATCGTCGTCGATTGCGGGCTCGGCGTGACGCGCGGTCTGGTCGATGCCGGGATAAGCCTCAAGGCGCTCGACCTGATCTTCATCACCCATCTGCATTCCGACCACGTGCTGGAACTCGGGCCGCTGGTCCACACCGCCTGGACGGCGGGGCTGGCGACACCGGTCGACGTGTTCGGCCCGCCCGGCACCGGCCATTACTGGCGGCGCTTCTGTCAGGCGATAGAGTTCGATATCGAAATCCGCATCGTCGATGAGGGCCGGCCTGATATTCGCGAACTGGTTTCGGTCAGCGAATTCGCCGAGGGCCATGTGCTCGACCAACTCGGCCTGAAGGTTTCAGCGCTTCGCGTCGATCATCCGCCGGTGACTGACTGCTTTGCCCTGCGCTTCGACCAAGGCGGCAAAAGCGTGGTGTTCTCCGCCGATACGGCTTTCTTCCCACCGCTCGCCGATTTCGCCAAGGATGCCGACATTCTCGTCCATGAAGCCATGCTGGAGGAGGGCATCGAGCGGCTGGTTGCCAGAACGGGTAATGGCGCTCGGCTCAAGGAACATCTGCTCGCCAGCCACAGCTTTGCCGGGGAGGCAGGGCGCATCGCCAGCGATGCCGGCGTGAAGAGGCTGGTGCTCAACCACCCCATTCCCGCCGACGACCCCGAGATCGTCGAGGCCGATTGGCTTGCTGCTGTCAGGAAAACATGGGCCGGCGACTTGACGATCGCCCGCGACGGCCTTGTTGTGGCGCTAGCATGATCCCGAAAAGTGGAAACCGGTTTTCGCTGGAGATCATGCGCAAGACAAAGAAACTAAGCAGTGTGAAAGCTGCACAAGGAGAGGAAACCGCATGAAGCTTGCCACATTGAAGGACGGGACGCGCGACGGGAAACTCGTCGTCGTCTCGCGCGACCTGACGCAGTACACCGACGCCTCCTTCCTGGCGCGCACGCTGCAGGCGGCACTCGACGATTGGCGCCGGATCGCGCCGCACCTATCGACAATCGCGGAATCGCTGGAGAACAATGCGGTGCCGTCAGCCCGCTTTCACGAGCACGACGCGCATTCGCCGTTGCCGCGCGCCTATCAATGGGCCGACGGGTCCGCCTATGTGAACCATGTCGAACTGGTGCGCAAAGCGCGTGGCGTCGAGATGCCGGCGAGCTTCTGGACCGACCCGCTGATCTACCAGGGCGGCTCGGACTCCTTCATTGCGCCGCGCGATCCGATCCGCATGGCCGACGAAGCCTTCGGCATCGACATGGAGGCGGAGGTCGCCGTCATCGTCGACGATGTGCCGATGGGCGCAAGCCTTGATGAAGCGCGTGCCGCGATCCGGCTGGTCATGTTGGTCAATGATGTCACGTTGCGCGCGCTCACCGGCCCGGAACTGGCCAAGGGGTTCGGCTTTTTCCAATCAAAACCCTCCTCGGCTTTTTCGCCGGTCGCGGTGACGCCGGATGAGCTGGGCGACGCCTGGGACGGCGGCAAGGTCAGCCTGCCGCTGCTTGCCGACCTCAACGGCAAGCCGTTCGGCCGCGCCAATGCCGGCGTCGACATGACCTTCGATTTTCCGGCGCTGATCGTCCATGCCGCCCGCACAAGGCCGCTGGTATCAGGCACCATCATCGGCTCGGGCACGGTTTCCAACAAGCTCGACGGCGGGCCGGGCAAGCCTGTCTCGGCCGGTGGCGCCGGCTATTCCTGCGTCGCCGAACTGCGCATGATCGAGACCATTGAGAATGGCGAACCCAGGACGCCATTCCTGCGCTTTGGTGACACCGTGCGCATCGAGATGAAGGACAGTACGGGCCATTCGATCTTCGGCGCCATCGAGCAGAAGGTCGAGAAATACCAGGGATAGGGGATACGGAGGTTTCAGCGGTGAATCTTCTGGATCATCTGCGCCGCATGGCCGGCAACAATCTGTGGTCGAACGACCGGCTCTATCGCGCCGTGCTCGCGCTCAAGCCGGGTGAGTTCGAGGCCGAACGCACCAGCTTTTTCCCGTCGATCAAGGCAACTCTCAACCACATCCTCGCGGTCGATTATCTCTATCTCGATTTTCTCGAAGAGGGCGGCGTCGGCGCCGCGGCCCATGATGATTTTGCGCCCTTCGACGAACCGCAGCCGCTGTTTGCCGCTCAGGTGGCCGCGGACCGGCGGCTGATCGCCTTCTGCGATGGCCTGTCGGAAGCCGATCTCGATCGCCGTGTCGTCACCGACCGGCGCGAGGACGGTATGATCCCTGAAAGGATCGGCGACATCCTCGCCCATGTCTTCCTGCACGACATCCATCACCGCGGCCAGGTGCACGCCATGCTGTCCGGCACATCGGTTGTGCCACCGCAACTGGACGAGTTTTTGCTCGATTATGATTTGAAGCTGAGGAAGGCGGAGGTTGAGCGGCTGGGACTTTAGTCGCCAATTTCATCTTAAATAGTCGGCCCATCAACAGCTGAACTGGTGCCGATGCGTGGCAGAAGGCACGCCCTCACCGGAGGCGGGAGGAGACGCGCTACCGGCTTGCCGCGTCGGGTGATCACGATCTCCTCGCCGGCCTTCGCGCGCCTCACGAGTTCCGGCAGTCTAGCCCTGGCTTCGGTTATGGAGACGTTCTCGGCTCGACCTCTTATGATCGGAACTTAAATCGAAGCCGATCGAGCCGCAAACGAGCTTGAGATTTCAGGCCGCCTTGCCATCCACCTTGATCACGCCGCGCTTGATCTGGTCCTGCTCGATCGATTCGAACAGTGCGCGGAAATTGCCTTCGCCAAAACCTTCGTCGCCCTTCCTCTGGATGAATTCGAAGAAGATCGGGCCGATCACGGTTTTGGAAAAGATCTGCAGCAGGATCTTGGTCATGCCGCCATCGACCACACCTTCGCCGTCGATCAGGATGCCGTGTTTTTTCATCCGCTCGATCGGCTCGTCATGGCCGTTCACCCTGGCATAGGACATGTCGTAATAGGTCTCCGGCGGGCCCGGCATGAATTTCAGCCCGTTGGCGGCCAGCTTGTCGGTGGCGGCATAGATCTCGTCGGTGCCGACCGCGATGTGCTGGATGCCCTCGCCATTGTACTTCTTCAGATACTCGGCGATCTGGCTGGTCTCGTCCTTGGATTCATTGAGCGGAATGCGGATCTTGCCGCAGGGCGAGGTGATGGCGCGGCTGACCAGGCCGGTGATCTTGCCGTCAATGTCGAAGAAATGGATCTGCTTGAAGCCGAACAGTTCGCGGTAGAAATCCCACCACTTGTCCATCTGGCCGCGATAGACATTGTGGGTCAGGTGGTCGAGATAATAGAAGCCGACGCCTTGCGGCCGCGGATCGCGCGCGCCGAGCCATTCGAATTCGGCGTCGTAAGCCGAGCCTTTCTTGCCATAGGCGTCGATGAAATAGAGCAGCGAGCCGCCAATGCCGACGATTGCCGGCACGTCGAGCGCCTTATCGGCGCCTTCGTAAGGCGTGGCGCCCTTCGAGACGGCATGATCGAACGCATGCTTGGCATCGACCACGCGCCAGGCCATCGAGGCGGCACACGGGCCGTGCTTGTCGGCGAACTCCATCGCATGCGAGCCGGGCTCGGCATTGACGACATAGTTGATGTCGCCCTGGCGCCAGACGGTGATGTTCTTGGTACGATGCCTGGCCACCGCCACATAGCCCATGCGGGTGAACAGTTCTGCGAGCTTTTCCGGCTCCGGATGCGCGAACTCGACGAACTCGAAACCATCGGTGCCGGCAGGATTGTCCTTGCTGATTTTGGCGGGCGGGGCGTCGTGCGGGAAGGGACCCATGGCATTCCTCCAAAGCTGGCTTGGCCTGAAAAGACCATTTGAAGCCATCATAGCGCGGAGCCGGCGCATGGTGCTTGCATTCAAACGCTTGAAATGATGATCTCATGCGTGAAGCATGCATGTTGAGAGACAAAACCATGGATGAGACGCGCATTGACCAATTTGACCGCAAGATAATGGCGCTACTGCAGGGCGATGCGCGGTTGACCAACAACGATCTCTCGGAGCGGGTAAATCTGTCGGCCTCGCAATGCTCGCGCCGCCGCCAGCGGCTCGAAGAGGACGGCTTCATCAAGGGTTATCGGGCAGTGCTCGACCGCGACAAGCTCGGCTTCTCGCTGGTAAACGTCATCTCGGTGACCCTGGCCACCCACAACCGCGATAATGCGCGACGCTTCGGCGAACTGGTGGCACGGCTGCCGGAAGTGCAGGAGGCGCACGCGCTGACCGGCGAGATGGACTACATCCTGAAGGTGGTGACGCCCGACCTGAAATCGCTGTCGGAGTTCGTCAACGGCGTGCTCTTGCCGCACGAATCCGTGCAGCATGTGAAGACGGCGATCGTGCTGGAGACGCTGAAGGAGACCGGCGCGCTGCCGATTTAGCCCTTCGACTGCTGGATCAGCCCGTACAGATTCGTGCAACGCGCGCCGGAGCGGCAATAGGCGAAGACCGGGCCGTCGAGTTCGTCGAGCGCCTCGGCCTGGTCATCGACATTCTCTTTCGTGATCTGGCCGCTGATCACCGGGATGTAGCGGAAAGCGAGACCGGCGGCTTCGACCGCCGATCCGATGCTTTTGGCCGAAGGCTGGCCGGGCTGCTCGTCATCCGGCCGGTTGCAGATGACGGCCTTGAAACCGGCTTCCTTGATGGCAGCGACATCTTCGGGCTGGATCTGGCCAGAGACCGAATAGTCGTCGCTGATTTCACGGTATTCCATCGCAGCATCCTCGCAATCTGATTTGCGGGGAGTCTTGCCACTCCCCGACGTAGCCGGCAATCCGCCAGCGGAAATCGTTCTGCAGAGATAGACGTTTCCGGCGAAGATTCCAACTCAAGCCGTCCAGTCCTGGAACGGATCGGGCAGACCGCGCCACAGGTCGAGCCGGAAGTCCTGGGCCGAAAAAGGCAGAGACCGCCTTTGCCTTTCGGAGAACGGCGCTCCTCAGCTGCCGAGGATGGCACCTTTGATCTGACGGATGTTGTTGTGCATCATGTCGATATAGGTCGAACCAGGGCCATCAGGCTGTGACAGCGCATCCGAATAAAGCGTGCCCCCCACCTTGATCCCGGTTTCGCTGGCGATCTGTTCGATCAGGCGCGGGTTGGTGATGTTTTCGACGAAGATCGCCGCCGCCTTGTGCTGCTTGACCTGCTCGACCAGCTTGGCGACATCGGCGGCCGACGGTTCGGAATCGGTCGAAATGCCTTGCGGGGCGAGGAAGGTCAGGCCGTATTCGTGTTCGAAATAGCCGAAGGCGTCATGCGAGGTGATGACGACGCGCTTGGCCTCCGGGATCGACTGGATCGCCGCCTTCACTTCGCCGTCCAGCGCGTCGAGCTTCTTGGTGTAGGCGGCGGCATTGGTCTGGTAGCTGACGCAGCCCTCGCTGTCGGCCGCGCAGAAGGCCTCGGCGATGTTCTTCACATAGATCTTGGCATTGGCGATCGACTGGAAGGCGTGCGGGTCGGTCACCGTCTTGCCGCCCTCGGTGCCGGCACCTTCGGCCGCATCGGCGTCGGCGAATTCAGGCTTGAAGTCGATTGGCGTCACGCCCTTGGTCAAGGTGATGATCGAGGCCTTGGTGGCGCTGGCATCGACCAGCCGCTGCAGAAAGCCCTCGAAATGCAGGCCGTTGACCAGAACGATATCGGCCTTGGCCATGGCGACCGCGTCGGCCGGGCTCGGCTCATAGACATGGGCGTCGCCATCCGGGCCGACGATGGTGGTGATGTCGACACGATCGCCGCCGACATTCCTGGCAAAATCGGCAATGATGGTGAAGCTGGCGACCACTTTCAGCGGCGCCGCGAAAGCCGACGATGTGCCAAAGGCAGTAAATGTTATAACGCTCATCGCCAGGGCGGCAGGGATGGATCTCAGCATAGGCAGGGGACTCCTTTCGAAGGGGCGGGGGATCAGGCCGTTCTGTGACGGTGATGGATGATGCGGGCGCGCAGAATGCCGCGCGTTCCAAACAGGATCGAGGCGAAGTAGACGACGCCGGCCGACAGGATGATGGCCGGGCCGGACGGCAGCGAGGCGTGATAGGACAGAAGCAGTCCGGCGACGCAGGAGGCAAAGCCGATCAGCACGGCCAGCACGCACATCGGCTCGACGCGCACCGTCCAGAAGCGGGCGGCGGCTGCCGGCAGCATCATCAGCCCGACCGACAGAAGCGTGCCGAGCGCCTGAAAGCCGCCGACGAGGTTGAGCACGACCAGACCAAGGAAGATGAAGTGCACCGGGCTGCCCATCCGGCTGACCGACCGCAGGAACAGCGGATCGAGGCATTCGGCGACCAGCGCCCGCCAGAAGATGGCGAGGCTGACCAGCGTCACCGCGACGATGCCGCCGATCAGCGTCAGCGCCTCGTTGTTGAGCGCCAGCACCGTGCCGAACAGCACATGCATGAGATCGACGCTGGAGCCGCGAATCGACACCATCAGCACGCCGATGGCCAGAGAAATCAGATAGAAGGCCGCCATCGAGGCGTCCTCGCGCTGGATGGTGAAGCGCGAGACGGCACCGGCGCCGAGCGCGACGATGATGCCGGCGATCAGGCCGCCAATGGTCATCGGCAGGATTTCCAGCCCGTAGAACAGGAAGCCGGCCGCCGCACCCGGCAGGATGGCGTGTGCCATGGCGTCGCCCGACAGGCTCATGCGCCGCAGCATCAGGAAGACGCCGATCGGGCAGGCGCCGAGCGACAGCATCAGCGAGCCGAACAGCGCCCGCTGCATGAAACCGAAATCGGCGAACGGTGCGATGAACAGACCGTAGAGCGCGTCCATCAGGCAGCCCTCGGCCCGGCGCCATGGCGATGGTCGTGATCGTCGCCATGATGATCATGGCCATGGCCATGGCCATGGTCATGACCATGCTCGTCGGGTTCGCACCAGGGCGCGTTCTCCTCCCAGGCCTCATGGAAGCGACGGGCGCGCAGCAGGTTTTCCGGCTTCAGCGTCTCGCGCGTTTCGCCCCAGGCGATCGGCTGGCGGGCAAGCAGCAAGGTCTCGGGAAAATTCTGCCGCACCAGATCGAGATCATGGACGACGACCATGATGGTGCGTTCCTCGCCATGCCAGCGCTTGATCAGGGCAATCAGGTCGCCGACCGTCTTGGCATCGACGGCATTGAACGGCTCGTCGAGCAGGATGAGGTCGGCGTCCTGCAGCAAGACCCGCGCGAACAGCGTGCGCTGCAGCTGGCCGCCTGACAGCGTGTCGATCGGCCGCTTTTCGAAGCCGCCGAGACCGACGGCCATCAGCGCCTGGCTGACCGCCGCGCGATCCTCTGATGTGTAGCGGCCGAGCATGCCGCGCTTTGGCCAGAGACCGAGCGAGACCAGGTCGACGACGCGCGCCGGGAACGAACGGTCCAGTTCCGATTGCTGCGGCAGGTAGGCGGCGCGCACGCCTGGCGCGCGAACAACCTCGCCGGCCATCGGCTTCAATACGCCGACAATGCCCTTCATCAGCGTCGACTTGCCGGAGCCGTTGGCGCCGACCACGGCGGTCAGCGAGCCCTTGCGGATCGTGCCGTCGAGATGGTGGATAGCCGGGTGGCTGTTATAGCCCAGCGTCAGGTCACGGAATGTCAGGCAGGTCTGGGTCATGTCGTTCCGTGGAGCAGCGAAGTCCGGCCGCGGGCAAGCGCCGACTGGATATGTGATGTTATTACATTAGTCAACAAGCCAATCGGGCGGAATTGCGACCGGCGGCTCAACTTGCCGTGAGTCCTTTGCGCACTGGTCCAAGGGGATTTGGCGCCGGCGGCCTTGCCCCGAGCGAACCGCGACTCTAAACAGTCGCAACCCATAACAGGAAGGAACCTCCCATGAGCATTCGTCGCATCGATGTTGGCCCGCGCATGAGCCAGATTGTCATCCACGGCAACACCGTCTATCTGGCCGGCCAGGTCGGCGAGCCCGGAGGCAACGTCGCCTCGCAGACCCGCGACATCCTGATGACCATCGACGAATTGCTGGCCAAGGCCGGAACCGACAAGACCAAGATCGTCCAGGCGATCATCTGGCTGGCCGACATGGGTACCTTCGCAGAAATGAATTCTGAATGGGACAAGTGGGTGCCGCAGGGCCACACCCCCGCCCGCGCCACCGGCGAAGCCAAGCTCGCCGGTCCGGAATATCTGGTCGAGATTATCGTTACGGCGGCGATTTAAGGCACGGCCGGCCTTCTACCTCCCCCTTATGGGGAGGTCGGACCGCAGGTCCGGGTGGGGGGCTGGCGCCGCCCCCACCCCGCTGCTTCGCAGCGACCCTCGCCACAAGGGGAGGGTAAGAGGTGCTTACCCCTGCGATGGTGTGAATCTTGCCACCAGCGTGTGACTTTCCGCCGGATAGATAAACCGCACATGCGTAACCGGGCGTTCAGCACTCCAGGTGCGGCGCTCGACCACCAGGCAAGGCGCGCGCGGATCGATGTCGAGCGCGTCGGCGATAGCCTCATCGGCGGCCATGGAACGGATGCGGTGCTCGGCCTCGCTCCATGGTACGCGGCCGATCAGCCAGGGGCCGGCGGCGATCTCCAGAAACTCTTCGTCCCCGGCTTCCGGCACCGCGGAAAGATTGATCAGGCGCTGCTCGAGCGCGAATGGCCGTTCGCCGGCAAAATGCAGGCCTTCGACCCATAGCACCGACCCTGCGGCGGATAGCCCGAGCAGCGCTCTGTCCTCCGCGTTGCTGCGGCGCTTCAGCTGTTCCAGCCGCTCGTAGCGATAGGACAGGCCAAGCGCTTCGACCTCGATCCTGATGTCGTGCAATTCAAGCACCGCTGCCTGCGACTGCGGCCGGCGGACGAAGCTGCCCGAGCGGCGGCGGCGTTCGATCAGCCCGGCCTTGGCCAGCTGCGACAGCGCCTTGTTCACGGTCATGCGCGAGCAATTGTACTCGGTCGTCAGTTCGTGCTCGAACGGGATGCGATGTCCGGGCGCCCAGGCGCCCGACAGGATCTTTTCCCTGATGTCGGACAGGATGCGCTGATGCAGCGAGATGCTCTCTGCGCCGTCAACATCGTCTGTCTCGATCAAGCTCATCAAACGTCCTGCTTCAATTCTGCGACAGGTCGGTCATGACTTTGCGGAATCGCTCGGCGATTGCCGAGCGCTTGGCATGCCTGCCGCCGCTGACCTGCTTCTTGCCGTGCACCCAGACGCAATCGATCGTGCTGCCATTGGCGAAGATCCAGGCATCGAGGATGGCGTCGCCGGTCTTGCCGGCCAGCGAAGGATGGCCGGCGTCGAGTGAGACGAAATCGGCCGGACCGCCAATGGCGATCTGCGAGGCGCCGGCACCGAGCGCAACGCTGCCGCCATCGAGCGCGGCATCGAACAGCGCCCGCCCGGTCGAACCACCGGCCACGGCCAGCACATTGCGGGCGCGGTGGGCGAGGCGCTGCGAATATTCGAGCTGCCTCAGCTCATCCGGCAGGCCGATCAGCACGTTGGAATCGGAGCCGATACCGAAGCGGCCGCCGTGCTCCCTGAAAAGCGGTGCGGCAAACGTGCCGTCGCCGAGATTGGCCTCGGTGATCGGGCAAAGGCCGGCGATGGCGCCGCTCCTGGCCAAGGCGATCGTCTCCGCATCGGTCATATGCGTGGCGTGGATCAGGCACCAGCGCTGGTCGACCTCGGCTTTGGCCAGCAGGAATTCGACCGGGCGCGCGCCGGACCAGGCGAGGCAGTCCTCGACCTCCTTCACCTGTTCGGCGACGTGGATGTGGATCGGCCCATTCGGCGCCAAAGCAGCAACTTGGGTCAATTCCTCCGGTGTGGCGGCGCGCAGACTATGCGGGGCGACGCCAACGACAGCCTGATTCAACGCGCGAACCGATTCGCTGGACTTCTCAACAAGCCGGGAGAACCGATTCACATCGTTGATGAATCGCCTTTGGCCTTCGTTCGGAGCCGCTCCGCCGAAAGAGGAGTGCGCGTAAAACACCGGCAGCAGCGTCAGGCCGATGCCCGTTTCGCCGGCGGCGGCGGCGATGCGCTCGGCCATCTCGGCAAGATTGGCGTAAGGGTTTCCGTCGCGGTCGTGGTGCAGATAGTGAAATTCGCCGACGCGGGAAAAACCGGCCTCCAGCATCTCGACATAGAGCTGCGCGGCGACCGCCTCGACCTGATCGGGCGTCATCGACAGCGCGAAGCGGTACATAACCTCGCGCCAGCTCCAGAAACTGTCGGCGGAGGGGCCGCGAAGCTCAGCCAGGCCGGCCATGCCGCGCTGGAAGGCGTGGCTGTGCAGATTCGGCATGCCGGGCACGAGAATGGCGCAGCGCTCGTCGCCGGCCTGCGGAATGGCGGTCGCTTCGACAGAGGCGATGCGGCCGCCATCGAGCGTGATCCTGACATTGCCTTGCCAGCCCTTCGGCAGCAGCGCCTGTTCCGCAAAGATCACCGTCACGTCTGTCTCCAAATCTGCATGCCCGGGCGACGAGACCACTTGCGTCGCGTTCCAATATGTATATACATAATTGCCATCCTTTCAAATGGAAAAGATGATGGGTGGAGCAAACGGGAAGAGCGGCCTTCGTGTCTGGCGCAATGCGCGCCTGGCGACCATGGCCGACGGTGTGGCTGTTCTCGGCATTGTCGAGAAAGGCGCGATCGCCGCGCGCGATGGTCTCATTGTTTATGCGGGCGCCGAAGCGGACATGCCGGCTTCGGCGGGGCAGGGCGCCGAGACCGTCGATTGCGAGGGCCGCTGGATCACGCCGGGCCTGATCGATTGCCACACGCATCTTGTCTATGCCGGCAACCGTGCCAACGAATTCGAGATGCGGCTGGCAGGTGCCACCTATGAGGAAGTCGCCCGCGCCGGCGGCGGCATTGTGTCTTCGGTCAAGTCGCTGCGCGAGGCAAGCGAGGATGAGCTCGTTGCCCAGACGCTGCCGCGCCTCGATGCGCTGATGGCCGAAGGTGTCACGACGGTCGAGGTCAAATCGGGCTACGGCCTCGATCTCGACAATGAGAAGAAGTCATTGCGTGCCGCCCGCCGGCTAGCCAATGAGCGCCCCGTCACCGTCCGCACGACGTGCCTTGCCGCGCACGCGCTGCCGCCCGAAGCCCATGGTGACAAGGACGCCTTCATCGATCTCGTCGCCGGCACGATCCTGCCGGACGTCGCCGCTGAGAAACTTGCCGATGCCGTCGATGGTTTTTGCGAGGGCATCGCCTTTTCGCCGGAGCAGATGGCGCGCGTCTTCGACAAGGCGAAAGCGCTTGGGCTGCCGGTGAAACTCCATGCCGACCAGCTTTCGAATCTGCACGGCGCCGCGCTTGCCGCCAGCTATGGTGCGTTGTCGGCGGATCATCTCGAATACACCGACGAGGCAGGCGCTGCCGCGATGGCGAAGGCCGGCACGGTGGCGACGATCCTGCCTGGCGCCTATTACTTCATCCGCGAGACCAAGAAGCCGCCTGTCGAGCTGTTCCGCCGCCATGGTGTGAAGATGGCGGTGGCGACGGACAGCAATCCCGGTACTTCGCCGCTCACCTCGCTGTTGCTCACCATGAATATGGCGGCAACGCTCTTTGGCTTGACCGTCGATGAATGCCTTGCCGGCGTCACCCGCGAGGCCGCGCGGGCGCTTGGCCTTCTCGACAAGGCCGGCACGCTGGAATCCGGCAAATCCGCCGACCTGGCGATCTGGGACATCGAGCGCCCCGCCGAACTCGTTTACCGCATGGGCTTCAACCCGCTGCATGCCCGCATCTGGAGAGGACAATGACCGAACTGACCCTGAAGCCCGGCAATGCGACGCTGGCCGACTGGCGCGCCATCTACCGTGGCGCCGTGCCGAAGCTGGATGAGGCCTGTCGTCCAAAAATCAAGGCGAGCGCCGAGGCTGTCGCCAGGATCGTCGCCAAAGGGGAGCCGGTCTACGGCATCAACACCGGCTTCGGCAAATTGGCCAGCGTGCGCATTCCCGCCGGCGACCTCGAGACCTTGCAGCGCAACATCGTGCTGTCGCACGCCGCCGGCGTCGGCGAGCCGATGCCGGTTGCAATTGCCCGGCTGATGATGGCGCTGAAACTTGCCAGCCTGGCGCAGGGCGCCTCCGGCGTGCGCCACGAAACCATCAATTTGCTGGAAGCGATGCTCGCCAACGACGTCATCCCGGTGGTGCCGGCGCAAGGCTCCGTCGGCGCGTCCGGCGATCTCGCACCGCTGTCGCACATGACGGCGGTGATGATCGGCGTCGGCGAATGCTTTACCCCGCATGGCCGGTTCCCGGCCAAGGTCGCCTTCGTCTCGCACGGCCTCGAGCCCGTGACGCTGGGCGCCAAGGAAGGCCTGGCGCTGCTCAACGGCACGCAGTTTTCGACCGCCTACGCGCTCGCCGCTTTGTTCGAAGCCGAAGTGCTCTACCAGTCGGCGCTGGTTGCCGGCGCGCTGTCGACCGATGCCGCCAAGGGTTCCGATGCGCCTTTCGATCCGCGCATTCATCTACTGCGCAAGCATCGAGGTCAGATCGAGACGGCGGAGGCGCTGCGCAATCTGATGGCCGGCAGTGTCATCCGCGAATCGCACCGTGTCGGTGACGAGCGCGTGCAGGATCCCTATTGCCTGCGCTGCCAGCCGCAGGTCATGGGCGCCGCCCTCGACGTGTTGCGCAAGGCTGCCGATACGCTCGGCACCGAAGCCAATGGCGTGACCGACAATCCGCTGATCTTCGCCGAGGATGACACGGCGCTCTCCGGCGGCAATTTCCACGCTGAGCCGGTGGCTTTCGCCGCTGACATGATCGCGTTGGCCGTCTGCGAGATCGGCTCGCTGTCGGAACGCCGCATCGCCATGCTGGTCGATCCGGCGCTGTCCGGCATGCCGGCCTTCCTGACGCCCAAGCCCGGCCTCAACTCCGGCTTCATGATCCCGCAGGTGACGGCGGCCGCACTCGTTTCGGAAAACAAGCAGAAGGCCTATCCGGCCAGCGTCGATTCGATCCCGACCTCGGCCAACCAGGAAGACCACGTCTCGATGGCCGCGCACGGCGCGCGCCGGCTGATCGGCATGGTCGAGAACGCCACCGCGGTGATCGGCATCGAATTGCTGGCCGCCGCGCAAGGCTGCGATTTCCACCAGCCGCTGGCGTCGAGCGCTGCGCTGGAAGCGGTGCGCAAGCTGGTCCGGGCCGGAGTGCCGCATCTCGACAATGACCGCCACTTCCACCCCGATATGGAAAAGGCAATCGCCATGGTGCGCAGCGGCGCGACCGTCAGGGCTGCCGGCGCGGTGGCGCTGCCGTCGATTGCGGGAACGGCGTGATGGCCGCCACACCCTGGCTCACCGTCAGCCGAGGCACAGCACCGCTGCTGGTGTCGATCCCGCACACTGGCATCGACCTCGCTGGCCTCGAACCCCGGCTGGTGTCGCCCTGGCTCGGCCGCCGCGATTGCGACTGGTGGATCGACAAGCTCTATGGCTTCGCCAACGACCTCGGCGCAACCGTCGTGCACACCGCCATTTCGCGCACCGTGATCGACGTCAATCGCGACCCGTCAGGCGTTTCGCTTTATCCCGGGCAGACCACGACCACGCTTTGCCCGACCGACACATTTGACGGCGATCCGCTTTATCGCATGGGCGAGGAACCGACCCCATCCGAGATCGATCAGCGTCGCGAGAGCTATTTCAAGCCCTATCATGCCGCCTTGCAGGCCGAGATCGAACGCCTGCGCGGCATGCATGAAAAGATCGTGCTCTACGACTGCCATTCGATCCGCTCGGTGCTGCCGCGCCTGTTCGAAGGCACGCTGCCGGTCTTCAATCTCGGCACCAATGACGGCAAGAGCACCGATCCCGGTCTTCAGGACAAGGTCGCCGCCATCCTCGCCGCGACCGGCGAGACCTGGGTGGTCAACGGCCGCTTCAAGGGCGGCTCGATCACCCGCGGCTTCGGCCAGCCGCAGAACGGTGTTCATGCGCTGCAGATGGAGCTCTCCAACCGTGGCTATATGCGCGAGCCGTCGCAGAAGGGGTCGCCGGAGAACTGGCCGGTCCCTTATGACCCCACCTATGCAGCGCCGATCCGCGCGACGCTGAAGACCATCCTCGAAACCGCGATCGACTGGGCAAGGCGCTGACGCGTCGCCCGTCTTGCTGAAAGGGACAATGATGAACAACCCTCGCCACAACATCCGCGAAGTGCGAGCGCCGCGCGGCGACAAGCTCAACGCCCGCTATTGGACGACCGAAGCGCCGCTGCGCATGCTGATGAACAATCTCGACCCCGATGTCGCCGAGAACCCCAACGAACTGGTCGTCTATGGCGGCATCGGCCGCGCGGCACGCACCTGGAACGATTTCGACCGCATCGTCGCCTCGCTGAAGACGCTTGGCGAGGACGAGACGCTGCTGGTGCAGTCGGGCAAGCCGGTCGGCGTGTTCCGCACCCACGCGGATGCGCCGCGCGTGCTGATCGCCAACTCCAACCTGGTGCCGCACTGGGCGACCTGGGATAAATTCAACGACCTCGATAAAAAGGGCCTGATGATGTACGGCCAGATGACGGCCGGCTCGTGGATCTACATCGGCACGCAGGGCATCGTGCAGGGCACCTACGAGACCTTCGTCGAGGCCGGCCGTCAGCACTATGGCGGCAATCTCAAGGGCAAATGGATCCTGACCGGCGGCCTCGGCGGCATGGGCGGCGCCCAGCCGCTGGCCGCCGTCATGGCCGGCGCCTGCTGCCTGGCCATCGAGTGCAACCCGGACTCCATCGATTTCCGCCTGCGCACCCGCTATGTCGACGAGAGCGCCGAGACGCTCGACGAGGCAATGGAGATGATCGAGCGCTGGACCAAGGCCGGCGAGGCGAAGTCCGTCGGCCTGCTCGGCAATGCGGCAGAGATCGTGCCGGAAATGTTCAGGCGCGGCATACGCCCCGATATGGTTACCGACCAGACCTCGGCCCACGACCCCATCAACGGTTATCTGCCGAAGGGCTGGACGATGGCCGAATGGCGCGAGAAGCGCGTCAGCGACCCGAAGGCGGTCGAGAAGGCGGCTCGCGCGTCCATGCGCGAACACGTCGAGGCGATGGTGGCGTTCTGGAACGCGGGCGTGCCGACGCTGGATTACGGCAACAACATCCGGCAGGTCGCCAAGGAAGAAGGGTTTGAGAACGCCTTTGCCTTCCCAGGCTTCGTGCCGGCCTATATTCGCCCGCTGTTCTGCCGCGGCATTGGTCCGTTCCGCTGGGCCGCGCTCTCCGGCGATCCCGAGGATATCTACAAGACCGACGCCAAGGTACGCGAACTCACGCCGGGCAACACCCATCTGCACAATTGGCTCGACATGGCGCGCAAGCGCATCTCGTTCCAGGGCCTGCCGGCGCGCATCTGCTGGGTCGGTCTCGGCGACCGCCATCGGCTGGGCCTCGCCTTCAACGAGATGGTGGCCAAGGGCGAACTCAAGGCGCCGGTCGTCATCGGCCGCGATCACCTCGATTCCGGCTCGGTCGCCTCACCGAACCGCGAGACGGAGGCGATGAAGGACGGCTCGGACGCCGTGTCCGACTGGCCGCTGCTCAATGCGCTGCTCAACACCGCGTCGGGCGCCACCTGGGTGTCGCTGCATCATGGTGGCGGCGTCGGCATGGGTTTTTCCCAGCATGCCGGCATGGTCATCGTCGCCGACGGTACGCAGGACGCCGCCAGGCGCCTGGAGCGCGTGCTGTGGAACGATCCGGCGACCGGCGTCATGCGCCACGCCGATGCCGGCTACGACATCGCCATCGAGTGCGCCAAGGAGCACCAGCTCAATTTGCCCGGCATTCTCGGCTGATAGGCTGAAATCATGCGCATTCTTCGTGCCGCCGACTACCGCGTCATGCCGTGGAAGAACGGCGGCGGCACGACGACCGAAATCGCTGTCTCGCCCGACGGCGCCGGCCTTGACGAATTCGACTGGCGCGTGTCGATGGCCCGCGTCGAGGGCAGCGGGCCGTTCTCCAGCTTTGCCGGCATAGACCGCACGCTGTCGGTGCTGGAAGGCGATGGCGTCGTGCTCGATGTCGCCGGCCGGCCCGCCGTGCGGCTGACGCCGGCTTCCGCGCCTTTTGCCTTTCCAGCAGACCTGCCGACCAGTGCCGCGCTGATCGCCGGCCCGATCACCGACCTCAACGTCATGACGCGCCGCGGCCGCACGCTGCATTCGGTCGAGCGCTTGGCGATTTCACGGCCTGTGGACATCGCGACCCGGGCCGGTTCGATCCTCATCCTTTGCCACAAGGGCGAAGCTGCTTTCCCCGAGGCTGGGTCAATTCGCCTCGGGCCGCTCGACACGCTGCTGATCGGGCCGGAGACTCCCATCCTGAAGGTTGAGCCGGCGCAGGATACGACGCTGTTCGTGGTCCGGATAACCACCGCGGCCTGACGCTTTCGCGCCAACGGTTACCGCCTGTTTCCAAACATGATCGCAATGCCGGCGAAATATAGCGTAAGCTCCCGCCGGGATCACGAAAAAGCCCGAATCCTCTCCGTCGATCGATCCTGACGAGAGCGAGGGGCGCCCGTCTTTGAGTTTGGTCGAAAGATGACGCTCTGTCGTGGTGCGGAAACAAACTTTCGGCATAGGGGTTGATGCAACCAATTGCATTTGAACCGGTTTTAGGGCCATTGCCGTGGCGGTGACGCCGCTGAGTGCCCGCTTACGGAATTTTCAATGAATATTCAGACGAATCCTGCCCAGATCGAGAAGACAAGCGCGAGCTTCCCGGCCATCACGGAAGAGCCGATAAGGTCGACATTCCTGCCGGAGGAGCGCCTGAGGCTGCTCGGCGAAAGCCTGGCAAAGGGCGATCTCGCCGACCTGTTCGGCCTGATTCCATTCGATTTCCAGGCCCGCATCCGTGACAGCGCCAAGAAGATCCTCGAAGTCTACCGTTCGACCAATGCGGCGCAGGCAAAGGGTGAAACGATCACTCCGGCCGCGCAATGGCTGCTCGATAACAACTATCTGGTCGAGGAGACCATTTTCCAGGTCAAGCGCGACCTGCCGCGCCGCTTCTATCGTCAGCTGCCGACGCTGAAACTGCCTGACGGCGGCACCGTGCCGCGCGCGCTGGCGCTGGCCTGGACCTATGTGGCGCATTCGGACAGTTCCGTCTCGGCGACCATGTTCAAGTCCATCGTCCAGGGTTTTCAGTCGGTCGAGCCGCTGAAGATCGGTGAACTCTGGGCGCTGCCGTCGCTTTTGCGCTTCGTGCTGATCGAAAATCTCCGCCGGCTGGCCGTCAGGGTCAATCGCACCCGCCAGATGCGCCAGATCGCCAACGATGTGGCCGACAAGGTGCTGGCGACCGACGAGAGTGCCGACCGCCAGGCGATCCTGGCCAATTTCAGCACTCACGCGCAGGACACAACCTTTGCCACGCAGCTTCTCTACCGCTTGCGCGATGGCTCGCAGAATGCCGGCAAGGCCCTGGAATGGCTGGAAGGCGAGCTCGAAAAGACTGGTTCCGATGCCGAGGAGATCATCATCTCCGAGCATCACACGCTGTCCAGCGGCAATGTGACGACCGGCAACATCATCCGCGGCCTGCGCCTCATCAACGACGTCGACTGGACGGTGTGGTTCGAAGGCGTCAGCCGCATCGACACCGTGCTGCGCGAGCGCACCGATTTTGCCGCGCTCGACTTCTTCTCGCGCGACCAATACCGCACCGCGATCGAGGAACTGGCCCGCCGCTCGAACCTGTCGGAATACCGCGTCGCCGAAAAGGCGATCGAACTGGCCGGCCAGGCCGCTAGCGAACACGCCGCCAGCGAACACGTATCGGCCGGCGATGGCGACGATTCAGCTCCGGCTCCGTCCGCGCATACCGATGTCGGCTTCTTCCTCGTCGGTCCGCGCCGTCTGGAGCTGGAAAAAGCGATCGGCTATCGGCTCACCATCAGCCAGACGGTCAAGCGGACCTTCGCCAAGACCGGATGGTTGGGCATCGTCCTGCCTGTTTTCGCACTGACGGCCTTGCTTCTTGTCGTCACCGGCAACGCGTTGGCCAATCTCGGCCTTTCGGTGGCCTCGATCGTCCTGATGCTGGCGCTGTTTGCCGTGCCGGCGAGCGAGGGCGCGCTGGCCTTCTTCAACACGGTTGTCTCGCTCTTCCTCAAGCCGACACGCCTGATCGGCTACGACTACAGGCACGGTGTGCCGCCCGAGGCGCGCACGCTGGTGGTTGTGCCATCGCTCATCGGCTCGCGCGACGATGTCGAGGAAAACATCCGCAACCTCGAAGTCCATTACCTTGCCAATCTGGTGGACGAGATCCATTTCGCGCTGCTGTCGGACTGGCCCGACTCCAAGATCGAGATCGATGCGGCCGACACCGAGATCCTCGAATATGCCCGTGCCGAGATCGCCCGTCTCAACGCCCGCTATCCCACGGAAGGCGCGCCGCGCTTCTACATCCTGCATCGCCGCCGGCTCTTCAACGCCGCTCAAGGGGCCTGGATGGGTTGGGAGCGCAAGCGTGGCAAGCTGCATGAGCTTGACCTTTTGCTGCGTGGCGACAGCGACACGACTTTCCTGCCGCTCGACGTGCCGCTGCCGGAAAAAGTCGTCCATGTGATGACGCTCGACGCCGACACGCGCACCACGCGCGATGCGGTGGCGAGCCTCGTCGGCAAGCTCTGCCATCCGCTCAACCGCCCGCATTTCGACGCCGCCAGGCGCGTCGTCACCGCCGGCTACACGATCCTGCAGCCGCGCATCACCGCTTCGCTGACATCAGGCGACGAGGCCTCGTTCTTCCAGCGTGTGTTCTCGGCCAATCGCGGCCTGGACCCCTATGTCTTCGCCGTCTCCGACCTTTATCAGGATGTCTTTAGCGATGGGTCCTTCACCGGCAAGGGCCTCTATCATGTCGATGCCTTCGAAGCCGCGCTGCAAGGCCGCATCGAGGAAAACACCGTCCTCAGCCACGATCTACTCGAAGGCGCGCTGGCGCGCGCGGCACTGGTCACCGACGTCGAACTGGTCGAGGACTATCCGACTCGCTACTCGGTCGACGCCTCGCGCCACCATCGCTGGGCACGTGGCGACTGGCAGCTGCTGGGCTTCATCCTCGATCCGCGTTCCGGTGTTCCGGCCCTGTCGCGCTGGAAGATGGTCGACAATCTGCGCCGCTCGCTGACGCCGACCTTCTGGGTGATGGCGGCGATCGCCGGCTGGACCCTGCTGCCCTTCACACAGGCCGCGCAATGGCAGGCACTGCTGATCCTCAGCCTGTTCATGGCGCCGACCTTCGATGTCGTCAACGCCATCCTGCCCAAGAGCGGCGACCAGACACCGCGCGGCCATTTCTCGGCGCTGGCGCGCGATGTCGCCTTCGGCACCGCCATGGTGGCCCTGAAGATCGTGCTGATGGCGCACAACGCCTGGATGATGGGCGACGCCATCGTGCGCACGCTCTACCGGCTGTTCGTCAGCCGCCAGAATCTCCTGGAATGGCGCACCGCTTCCCAGGCCCACAAGGCCGGCGACAACGATGTCGGCTCCTATTACGGCATGATGTACGGCGCCGTGATCATCGGCTTCGTCGGCCTGGCCATTCCGGTGCTGGCCGATTCCACCGGCGCCTTCGTCGCCTTCTTCTTCGCCCTGTTCTGGATAGGCTCGCCGGCGATCGCCAGCTGGATCAGCCGCTCGGCCGAAACCGAGGACCGGCTGCGCATATCGCAGGCCGATATCCACACGCTGCGCACTATTGCGCGGCGCACCTGGCACTATTTCGAAAGCTTCGTCACGGCGGAGCATCACAATCTGCCGCCGGACAATTTCCAGGAAAGCCCGGCACCGGTCGTGGCGCCGCGCACGTCGCCGACCAATGTCGGCGTCTATCTCCTGTCGGTGGTCTCGGCGCGCGATTTCGGCTGGATCAGCCTGTCGGATGCCATCACCCGCATTGACGCCACCATGACGACCATAGAGAGCATGCCGCGCCACCGCGGCCATCTCTTCAACTGGTACGACACCACGACGCTGAAGCCGCTCTACCCGCTCTACATTTCGGCTGTCGACAGCGGCAATCTCGCCGGCCATCTGGTGGCTGTGGCGGCTGCCTGTGCCGAATGGGCGGAAGCGCCTTCCGTTCACCTCCAGGGCGATTTCGAAGGCATTCTCGACACGGTCACCATCCTGAGCGAAAGCCTCGATGAGTTGCCCGACGACCGCCGTCAGCTCAGGCCTCTGCGCCAGCGTCTCGTCGACCGCCTGGACGGAATGCGGCGCGCCGTCGACACGATCAAGGCGCAGCCGGAAATGGCCTCGATCCGCACCATCAACCTCGCCGTGCTGGCGGGCGAGATCCGCAAGCTGGCCACCGCCATCCACACCGAGGCGGCCTCGGCCCAGAGCGACGTCATCGTCGACTGGGCGGCGAGGCTGGAAGCCACATGCGAGGCACATGTCCATGATGCCCACAGCGACGACAACGCTGTCGAAGCGCTGCGTGCCAAACTGCTAACCTTGCGAGAGCGCACCCGTCGTTTCGCCTTCGAGATGGAATTCGCCTTCCTGATGCGGCCGGAACGCAAGTTGCTGTCGATCGGCTACCGGGTCGAGGAACACCAGCTCGACGAAAGCTGCTACGACCTTCTCGCCTCCGAGGCGCGGTTGACCAGCCTGTTCGCCATCGCCAAGGGCGACCTGCCGACCGAACATTGGTTCCGGCTCGGCCGTCCGATCGTCGAGATCGGCTTCCAGGGCGCGCTGATGTCCTGGTCGGGCTCGATGTTCGAATATCTGATGCCGCCGCTGGTGATGAAGGAGGCGCAGGGCTCGATCCTCAACCAGACCAGCAAGCTGATCATCAAGCGCCAGATCCAGTATGGTCGCCAGAAAAACGTGCCCTGGGGCATCTCGGAAGCGGCCTACAACGCCCGCGACCGCGAACTGACCTACCAGTACACCAATTTCGGCGTGCCCGGGCTTGGGCTGAAGCGCGGTCTTGGCCAGAACACCGTGATCGCGCCCTACGCCACCATAATGGCGGCGCAGTTCAATCCGCGCGAAGCCGTGCAAAATCTCGCGCGTCTGCGCGGCATCGGTGCGCTTGGCCCGCATGGCTTTTACGATGCCGTCGACTTCACGCCGCAGCGCGTGCCTGAAGGTACCAACCACGCGGTCGTGCTGAATTACTATGCGCACCATTCGGGCATGTCGATCGCGGCGGTCGCCGACGCGATCTTCGAGGGTCGTCTGCGCGACCGTTTCCACAGCGATCCGGTCATCGAATCGGCTGAACTCCTGCTGCAGGAAAGGGCGCCGCGCGACATCCCGACCGCGACCGTCAGGACCGAAGCGGACGAGCGCGCCAAGGACGAGACCGAAACCGAGAGCCCCGACACGCGCATCGTGCTGGATCCCCTGCGGGCGCTGCGTTCGACCAATGTGATGTCGAACGGCCGTTATTCGGTGATGGTGACGGCAACCGGCTCCGGCTACAGCCGCTGGGGCGACCTTTCCGTTACGCGCTGGCAGCCGGACCCGGTCGAGGATCGTCTGGGTTCCTACATCTTCCTGCGTGACGTCAGCACTGGAGACTGGTGGTCGGCAACGGCGGAGCCAAAGCGCGCGGCCGAGGAGAAGGTGCAGACCCTGTTCTCCGACGACAAGGCGAGCTTCGTCAAATTGGTCGGCACGTTGCGCTCCGAGGTCGAATGCATCGTCGTTTCCGAAGGCAATGGCGAGGGCCGTCGCATCACGCTCTACAATGAAAGCACGTCCGATCGTTTCATCGAGGTGACGTCCTTTGCCGAACTGGTGCTGGGTTTGGAGGCCTCCGATTACGCGCATCCGGCCTTCTCCAAGATGTTCGTGGAGACTGAAATCGCCGCCAACAACGGAGCGATCTTCGCCACGCGCCGCAAGCGCGAAACCAGCGAGCCCGATATCAACCTGGTGCATTTCGTCACCGATCCGTCGGGTCCGGCGCGCGATGCCGAGGCCGAGACCGACAGGCGCGCCTTTATCGGCCGTGGCCGCTCGATCGTCGATGCCGCCGCTTTCGATCCGGGCGCCAGACTTGGCGGTCATTCCGGCTTTACGCTCGATCCCATCGCCTCGCTGCGCCGTCAGGTGCGGGTGCCCGCAAACAAGAAGATATCCCTGACCTTCTGGACCGTGGTCGGGGCCAACCGCACCGAACTGGAAGAGGCGATAAACCGTCTCGACCATCAGGAGAGCTTTGCCCGTCAGGCCATGCTGGCCTGGACGCGCAGCCAGGTGCAGACGCGCCATATGGGCCTCAGCCTGACCGACGCCGCCAATGTGCAGAAACTGGCGCGCTACCTGATCTATCCCGACGCGTTCCTGCGCTTGCCGGCCGAATCCATCGCTTCGGGCCTCGGCAAGCAGTCGAGCCTGTGGCCGACCAGCATTTCGGGCGATTTTCCGATCTTCCTGGTCAGGATCGGCGACGTCGCCGATCTGGAAATCGTCGCCCAGGCGCTGCGCTTCCAGGAATATATGCGCACCCGCGGCATGATGATCGACTTCGTCGTCGTCAACGAGCAGGCCTCGTCCTATGTCCAGGATCTGCAGCGCGCGGTCGAGACGCTGTGCGAAAACAGCCGTCTGCGCGGCAAGGAACTCGGTCCCCGCCAGCACATTTTCGCGGTGCGCCGCGACCTGATGGAAGAGACCACCTACAAGACGTTGCTCGCCGTCGCCCGGGTGGTGCTGCATACGCGCAACGGCACCATCTTCGATCAGATCGAACGGGCCGAGGCGGCTGCCTTGCAGGCGCGCGACGGCCTGCCGTCCATCGGATTGCCGGCTCCGCGCGAAATCCCCGCGGCGCATGCCTTTGCCCCGCAGAACGTGGCGGATGTCAGTGCCGATGGCTCTGGCCTCAGCCAATGGAATGGCTTTGGCGGTTTCGACGGCGACGGACGTCACTATGTCGTGCGCCTGGCCGGCCGACGCACCACGCCGCAGCCCTGGATCAATGTCGTCTCCAACGCCTCGTTCGGCTTCCATACGTCGGCCGAGGGGGCAGCCTTCACCTGGAGCCGCAACAGCCGCGACTACCAGTTGACGCCGTGGTCCAACGATCCGGTCTCGAACCGGCCGGGCGAGGGCATCTATATCTACGATCAGGCCAGCGGCAGGGCGTTCTCGCCGATCGCCGCGGTGGTGCGCGATCCCTCGATGACCTACGAGGCCTGGCATGGCCAGGGCTTCTCCACCTTCCGCTCGAAGCGCGGGCCGCTATCGATGGACCTGACCCATGTGGTCGACCCCGTCGATCCGGTGAAGATCACGCGGCTGCGCATCCAGAATTCTGGCCCGGTGCCGGCGCGGCTGCGCGTCTATGCCTATGCCGAATGGGTGCTTGGCGGACACCGGTCGCGGACGGCCGCCACCATCGTCCCATCCCGCGACGGGGCGACCGGCGCATTGCTGGCGCAAAACCCCTATGGGCTCGATTTCAGCGAGCGCGTCGCCTTCCTGGCCGCCGACGCCGCTGTCCATTCGGTGACATCGGATCGGTCGGAGTTCCTCGGCCGGCACGGGTCCAGCGAACTGCCGCAGGCTGTGCTGACCGGCGCGGCCCTGTCGGGCCGTGTCGAGGCCGGCGACGATCCCTGCGCGGCGATCGCCCGCGACGTCGAGATCCCGGCCGGCGGCGACGTCACGCTGCTCTGGCTGCTCGGCGATGCCGACACCCCGGCGCAGGCAAGCGCGCTGGTGCAGACGCATCGGGGCAAGGATTTCGATCAGCGTCTGGCCGACAATGAGCGCGAGTGGCGCGGTTTCCTCGACACCATTCAGGTCGAGACGCCGGACAAGGCGCTCGATGCCATGGTCAATCACTGGCTGCCCTATCAGAGCCTTGCCTGCCGCATCCGCGCCCGCTCGGCCTTCTACCAGGCAAGCGGCGCCTTCGGCTTTCGCGACCAGTTGCAGGACACGCTGGCGCTGCTGGCGCATGATCCGACACTGGCGCGCGATCAGATCCTCAACGCCGCGCGGCGGCAGTTCCCTGAAGGCGACGTGCAGCATTGGTGGCTGCCGCGCACCGGGGCCGGCGTGCGCACATTGATTTCCGACGACGTGGTCTGGCTGGCCCACGCCACGGCGCGCTATCTCACCGTGACCGGCGACGCCGCCATCCTCAAGGAGCAACTGCCCTTCATCGACGGGCAGGCGCTGGGGGAGGGCGAGCATGACGCCTTCTTCACTCCCGAAATCTCGAAGAAGACGGTGTCGCTTTACGACCATTGCGCGCGCGCGCTCGACCTGGCCATCAAGCGCAGCAGTCCTGCCGGCCTGCCGCTGATCCTTGGCGGTGACTGGAACGACGGCATGAACCGTGTCGGCGAGCACGGCAAGGGCGAGAGCGTGTGGCTGGGCTGGTTCCTGCTGAAGACGCTGGGCGACTTCGCCGCCGTCGCCAAGAGCGAGGGCGACAACAAGCGCGCCCAGGCCTGGGCAAAGCATGCCGAGGCGCTGAAGCGGGCGCTCGAGAGCACGGCATGGGACGGCGAGTGGTACCGGCGCGGCAGTTTTGACGACGGCACGCCCTTGGGGTCGCGCACCTCCGAAGAGTGCAGGATCGATTCCATCGCCCAGTCCTGGAGCGTGCTTTCAGGCGAGGGCGACCCGGCGCGGTCGACGACGGCGATGCAGCAGGCGACCAGCCTGCTCGTCGACGACAAGCTCAAGATCGTCAAACTGTTCACGCCACCCTTCTCGAAGACGCAGAAGGACCCCGGCTACATCAAGAGCTATCCGCCCGGCGTGCGCGAGAATGGCGGCCAGTACACGCATGCGGCGACGTGGTTCGTCATCGCGCTGGCCGAGATGGGGCAAACCGACGAAGCCTATCGCTGCTTCTCGATGCTGAATCCGGTCAACCACGCCTCCGACGAGGCCTCGGCCGAGCAATACCGCGTCGAACCCTATGTGGTGGCCGCCGATATCTATGCCGGAGACGACAAGGGCGGGCGCGGCGGCTGGACTTGGTACACCGGCTCGGCGGGCTGGCTCTACCGGGCAGCGGTCGAAGGCATCCTCGGCATCGAACGGCGCGGCAAGCAGATCACGTTCCGGCCGAAACTGCCCAGCCATTGGGATGGCTACCAGGCTTCCCTCAAGATGCTGGGCGCCGAGATCAAGGTTCACGTCGTTCGCGACAAAAAAACCAAGACGATCTCGCTCGAAGTCGATGGTTCGAAAACAAAGTCCGCCTCCTTCGAACCGAAAGCCGGCATCCAGACTGAGGTCGTGGTCAAGATACCGGCGTAAATTCAACGTCTTAGGTCGATAGATCGCGCGTCCTTCGGGACGCGCGATGCCGCGAATGTTTACTTGCGTGCGGTCGCTGACGGCGTCCGCCAGCGTCCGCCAGGCGTCGTCGGACAATTCATGCAAGCCTGCCGTGATTAAAAATGTGGCACTGCTCGGCTGCTGCCATGATTTTGCCGCAAGGCTGACATTTCACCTTTTATCTCAAACCGTTAGGTGATCACGTCAGATTTCGCATCGTCGTCATCTTTTGTTCGCTAAATGGGAACGGAAGCGATAGACGGGCATTGTTTTGCGACGCGTCAACCGTTACGTGTCAAGCAATGGTGCAGTGCACAATACCGCATTGAGCACAGTAGAGAATTGGCGGAGTAGCTGAAGTGTCACTTCTGCAGATCTATTGGAGAGCGCTGGGCTATCTGGCCGCCGACAAGAGGCGCGTCGCGCTGATTTGCGGTGCCAACGTCGCACTTGCCGCCATCGCCATCCTGGAGCCGATCATGTTTGGCCGGGTGATCGATGCCATCTCCGCGCATGGCTCGGTTTTCTCCACGCTTGCCGTGTGGGCCGGTTTGGGCGCCTTCAACGTCATCGCTTTCGTTCTGGTGGCGCGCGGCGCCGACCGCTTTGCTCACGCCCGGCGCAGCGAAGTGCTGTGCCAGTCCTTCGAGCGCGTCATCACCATGCCGCTCGCCTGGCATCATCAGCGCGGCACGTCCAACGCCCTGCACACGTTGCTGCGTGCCGTTGAGACGCTGTTCAGCCTGTGGCTCGAATTCATGCGCCAGCATCTGTCCACGGCTGTCGCGCTCGTCCTGCTCGTGCCGACGGCGCTCAGCATGGATGTGCGTATGTCGATGGTGCTGCTCGCGCTTGGCGTGCTCTATGTCGGCATCGGCCGTCTGGTGATGAAGCGCACCAAGGGGGGCCAGGCCGCCGTGGAGCGCCATTATCACAAGGTGTTCGCCCATGTGACGGACTCCGTGAGCAACGTCGCCGTTCTCCAGAGCTACAACCGCCTTGGCCATGAGGCCGAGACTCTGCGCCGCTATGTCAAGAACCTGCTCGACGCCCAGAACCCGGTGCTCGACTGGTGGGCCATCGCCAATGCGCTCAATCGCCTCTCGTCGACCATCTCGATGATGGTGGTGCTTCTGATCGGCGCCTATCTGGTGACCCATGGCCAGCTGCGCGTCGGTGATGTCATCGCCTTCACCGGCTTCGCCACGCTGCTGATCTCGCGGCTCGACCAGATGTCGGCTTTCGCCAACCAGATTTCGGAGGCTCGCGCCAAACTCGAGGAGTTCTACAAGCTCGAGGACTCGGCCGCCGATGCCGCCGAACCGGATGGCCTGCGCGATCTCACCAATGTCACCGGCCATGTCCGCTTCGAGGATGTCTGCTTCGAGTTCGCCAATTCGGGACAGGGCGTCAGCGACGTATCCTTCGAGGTTCAGGCCGGCCAGACCGTCGCCATTGTCGGACCGACGGGTGCCGGCAAGACCACGCTGATCAATTTGCTGCAGCGCGTCTTCTCGCCGTCCAGCGGCCGCATCCTGATCGACGGCATCGATACCCGCACCGTGACCCGCAAGTCGCTGCGCCATTCGATCGCCACCGTGTTCCAGGATGCCGGACTGCTCAACCGCTCGATCGAGGACAACATTCGCGTCGGCCGTGCCGAAGCCAGCAATGACGAGATCCATGCCGCGGCCGTCGCGGCTGCCGCGCAGGACTTCATCCTGGCCAAGAGCAATGGCTACGACACGGTGGTCGGCGAACGTGGCGGCCAGCTGTCGGGCGGTGAGCGCCAGCGCATCGCCATCGCTCGCGCCGTGCTGAAGGACGCCCCGATCCTGGTGCTCGACGAGGCGACCAGCGCGCTCGACGTCGAGACCGAGGACCGCGTCAAGGAAGCGATCGACGAATTGCGGCGCGACCGCACCACCTTCATCATCGCCCACCGCCTGACCACTGTTCGCGACGCCGATCTGGTCGTGTTCATGGACAAGGGCAGGGTGGTCGAAATGGGTGGCTTCGCCGAACTGTCGCTGCGCAACGGCCGCTTTGCCAGCCTGCTGCGCGCCGGCGGCCTGCTCAACGACGAGGAAGTCCGCCGCCTCAGCCGCTCCGTGCAGGGCGAGGCAGCGTAATCATTGTTCTTTACCTCCCCTTGTGGGGAGGTCGGACCGAAGGTCCCGGTGGGGCAGTGCCGCCCCACTGCTTCGCAGCGACCCTCCCAACAAGGGGGTAACCAAGCCTGCGACACCGCCGCTCGATTGCCCCAATCGCGCCGGCGGTTTATGTAAAGCCGCATGAGCGACACGACTTCACGCCTGAGCGGCTGGATGGACCTTGCCAACCCGACGCGCTTCGTTGGGCTGGCCGACAAGGTCGTGCCATGGCTGGCGACGATCGCCGCGCTCATCCTTGCCGTCGGGCTTTATATGAGTTTCGCCGCGCCCGAGGACTTCCAGCAAGGCATCACCGTGCGCATCATGTACATCCATGTGCCCTTCGCATGGCTCGCCATGATGTGTTACTCGCTGATGGCGGTCTCAGCCCTTGGCACGCTGGTCTGGCGGCATCCGCTGGCCGATGTCGCGCTGAAATCGGCGGCCCCCATCGGCGCCGTCTTCACCGCACTGGCGCTGATTACCGGTTCGATCTGGGGCAAGCCGATGTGGGGCACCTGGTGGGTCTGGGACGCGCGCCTGACCTCGGTCTTCGTGCTGTTCCTGATGTATCTCGGCATCATCGCGCTGACCCGTGCGCTCGACGACGCCAGCCGCGCCGCGTGGGCCGCCGCCATCATCACGCTGGTCGGCTTCATCAACATCCCGATCATCAAATTCTCGGTCGACTGGTGGAACACGCTGCACCAGCCGGCCTCGGTGTTCCGCCTCGGCGGCCCGACCATCGACCCCAGCCTGCTCTGGCCGCTGCTGGTCATGGCCGTCGGGTTCACGGCGTTGTTCTTCACGCTGCACCTGATGGCGATGCGCACCGAAATCCGCCGCCGCCGGGTGATCGCCATGCGGCGGGTAGCGGCTCGGCAGGCGGAGCGGCAACCGGCCTGAAACCCACCTGTCACTGGACCGTAGGCGGTCAGGCCATCAGCCCGCGCGCTGCCACCGGCAACGTTTCGAGCACCTGCTCGCCGTCGATCAGGTTGACCTCGTTGAACAGATTGGTGACGACGCAGCAATGGTCGGGCACCACGCGCACGCGCTCGCCGATGCGCAGCTTCGCGTCGCCGGAAAGCGTGACAGTGCCATGTTCTTCGCTGAGCCCGGTGACCCTTGCGTCGGGAGCGCCGAGGAGCTCGCCAAAATCTTTCAGCCCCAGCGTGTCACTGGACAGCGCCTTGCTGCCGGCATCGAGGATGGCGCGGGTTGCCGTCGGGTGGCTGACCACCGTCGACAGCACCGTCAGCGCGCAATCGCTCAAGGTGCCGACGCCTTTGGCGACCTGGTAGCGGTCGAGATAGATGTAGGTGCCAGGACGATATTCGGTGACGACCGATGCATCGCTGGAGCGCCACATGTCCGGGGTGCCGCCGCTGGAGATGCGTTCGCAAGCGAGGCTTGAAGTGGCCAGCGCCTGCTTGGCTTTCGCAAGCCAGGCTTCGGCCTCGGCCGCGCGGCCAGCGGCCGGATAGGTCATCAGCCCGCCGAAGGCGAGGCCACCGGCCTTGTCGATCAGCCTTGCCAGCGCAACCGCCTCATCAGCCGTTTGCACGCCGCAGCGGCCCATGCCCGTGTCGCATTCGACCAGAACCTGGAGAGGATGGCCGGTATCGGTGAAAGTGGCCGCCAGCCCTTCCAGCGTGTCCATGCTGTCGGAAGTGACCGACAGAGTTACGCGGCCGTGCAGCGCCTTCAGCCGTTCCAGCTTGGCGCGGCCGAGAATGTTGTAGGGTAGAAAAATATCGGACAGCCCGGCATCGGCCATCACCTCGGCCTCGCCGATCTTCTGGCAGGTTATGCCGACGGCACCCGCCGCGACCTGCTTCTTCGCCCAATAGGGCAGCTTGTGCGTCTTGATATGCGGCCGCAGCTTCAGTCCGTTCCTGTCGGCGTGGGCCTGTGCGCGGGCAATGTTGGCTTCGGCGCGAGCGGCGTCGATCAGGATCGACGGCGTATCGAGATCGTGGACGGTCGGCATCTTCTATCCCTGTGAGAATTCGCAGGGTTTATGAGCCTGAAAGTGCTTGATGTCATGCGGCCAGCGGACCGGACCGCTGGGCCATCCGCGAGTAGCGCAGGCGCGGGCACGGCGAGATGGATCGACACCGCAGCGGCGTTCGGCTATGCGATTTGTCTAAAAAATCCACACGAAGGGTCACGATCATGAAACGCTCCGCCATCAACGACATCATCCGCGAAGCCGACGCCTTCATCCGCTCGTTCGGCTATATCATGCCGCCCTTCGCCTATTGGTCGCCCGAGGAGATGAAGGCGCGCCAGGTCGATTCCTCGGCGATCTATACCTCGCGACTCGGCTGGGACATCACGGATTACGGCCAGGAAAAATTCAACGAGCTCGGCCTGTTCCTGTTCACCGTGCGCAACGGCCGCTACGAGGACATGAAGAAGGGCATGGGCATGCTCTATGCCGAGAAGATCATGATCTCGCGCAAGGACCAGCTGTCGCCCATGCACCGCCACAACATCAAGGCCGAGGACATCATCAACCGTGGCGGCGGCAAGCTGGTGCTGGAACTGTTCATGCACGACCGCGACGGCGGCATCGATCTCAAGGCCGAGGTGTCGGTGCCCGTCGATGGAACCATCCACCGGCTGCCGGCTGGCGGCCTGCTGAAGCTCGACCCGGGCCAGAGCGTCACGCTGCTGCCGGGCGTCTGGCATGCCTTCTGGGCCGAGGGCAAGGATGTGCTGATCGGTGAGGTGTCGACCGTCAACGACGATCTCACCGACAATGTTTTCCGCGAGCCGATCGGCCGCTTCTCCAACATCGACGAAGATGTCGCCCCGGTGCACCTGCTGGTGGCCGACTATGAGAAGTGGCTGAGGTAGGGCAGGCCTCGCTGCCTCCTTATTCCTGACGATCGAGGATTCCGCGAAGTCTGCGGACTTCGGCCACAAGGCGAGGGATGTCCTGGCGTGCGGCTGCTATGAAATCCTGGTCGGCGACAGTAGCGCCGCTCAGCTCGATATCTTCGCCTCGGCCAGCTCCTGCCCCGATTTGAATGAAATTCGATCCGCTTAGAAAATCCCGGCCTTCGATCCATGACTTCCACGGTCCGGGCTGGGCCATGGCCGCCCGGGCCTCCATTTCCTGGAGTTCGAGGTCGGATGGCGATGTGTTCATGGCAGTCCCGCAGGCTGTAGGTTGCTACCGCGCATACTTGTCCGCCTTGCGGTTGCCGAGCAGCAGCTTGCGCTCGAGATGCGCCCTCAGATCACCGTAGTAGGCGGTCAAAAAGGCCTTCGAATCGATCGGCTCGATCCTCGCGCCGATCTTGCGGCCGATCGTTTCCGCCACAGCTTTCATCGCAGAATAATCGTCGCGGCGCAGCACTTCTTCCAGCTTGTGCAATTCGGCGATGCCATAGGCGTCGAGCTGCGCCGGGCTGAAAGGGAAGCGCTTGGCGACCGGATCCTTTCGCTGCGAAAGGTCCTCGACCAGCTTGAATTTCGGCGTCTCCACCACCCAGGTTCCGGCAAGCAGGTCGCCAATGCGCAGCCGGTCGTGGTTGAACAGTAGAAACAGCGAGAACAGCAGCGACCACACCAGGCCGAAAATCGTCGACAGCGTGTCGGCTACGCCGGCGCCGCCGCGCGCGGCGATGATCGACAGCGGCAGGAAAACCTCGATCTCGCGCATCAGGTTGCGCGCGATCACCTGGTCGATGGTGAGACCCGCGCCGCTGCGCGAGGCGACCCGCACGCCGACGATCCGCTTGCCGGGCGTCGCGGCCCGCCGGCCCGCCTCGAAGGTGATGAAATAGACGTTGCGCAGCAGGAAGATGAAGATGATCCAGACGATGAAGAGCGGCTCCGCCTCCTTCACGCCAAGGCCGCCGAGGCCGAAGATGACGACGAGGGTGACCGCAACAGCGGCCGCGACGATGATCACCACATCGAGCAGGAAGGCCGAAGCCCGCGTACCGGCGTCCGCCAGCTTGATCCTGAGGTCGACGCCTTCCGGCGTGATCAGTGGCCTTGTCAGCTCGGCAGGGTTCCTAGCCGTTGCCATGCCGCACCATCCGGAACAGGTAGAAATAGGCGATCCACAACGTCAGCATGCCGCCGCCAATGGCGTAGCGCGTCGCATCGCTGGTGATCGTCTGCCGGCCGATGCCTTCGAGCAGGCCGGCAAACAGAAGCATCATCATCACGCCGACCATCACGGTCGCCGCCACCCGCCCGGCCTGGGCGGCGGCAGCCATCCGGGTCAGTTCGCCGGGGAAGGCGATGCGCGTGCCGATGCGCATGCCGGCCGCGCCCGCCAGCGCAATGGCGAACAGCTCCGTCGTGCCGTGGATCGACAGCCAACCGCCAAGCTCCAAGCCCAGCCCCTTGGCCGCATAGACCTGGAACAGCGCGCCCAGCATGCATCCGTTCATCAGGATGATCAGAACGCTCGGCACCGCGAAGGCGAAGCCGAGAGCAAAGGCCAGGATCGCCACCTGCGTGTTGTGGGTGAACAGATAGGCGGCAAAGCCGGACAGGAAGTGGCTGCTGCCGCCATCGTAGAGCACGCTGCGCAGCACTTCGGTCGACGAATCCGGATTGCGCCCGCCGGCAAGGCTGGGTGCGATGATGGCGTCGTACCAGCGTTTGTCGGAGGCCACCAGCCAGTAGCCGGCAATGGCGCCGGTCACCGTCAGTGCGACCGACACCCAGGTCTCGCGCCACAGATCGCGGATCGCCGCCGGCCAGTCACGCAGGAAGAAATCGCCGACGCGCTCCCTCAAACTTCGTCGCGCGCCGTAGAGATAGAAATAGCCGCGCAGGCTGAGCGCCTCCAGATAGGCGATCAGCGCGCTGTCGAGCGATGTCGCACGGGCCACCGAGAGGGAGGACAGCGCAGAACGGTAGAGCAATGGCAGCGACAGCAACTCGTCTTCAGAAAGCGTGCGCGGCGCGCGTCTTTCGACGCGGGCCAGCAGCGCCTCGAACGCCTTCCAGTCGGCCTCGCGCTCCTGGCGGAAGCTTGCCAGCGACTGGCGTACGGCATCGGTGCCGGCGGGCAGCGTCATAGGAGGTTCTCCTCCTTGAGCTGGATATAGCGCTCGACCAAGGCCGGACCGAGCCGCTGATGGTCGGCCTCGATCACATGCGCGCCCAGCAGCCGCAGTCGCCCGATCACCACTTGCCGTTCCCGAAGCAGGCCACCCGCGGTGACCGCGCGGGCCACATCCTCGGGTTTCGCGGGCTGCATGTCGGCCAATGTCTCCAGTTCGACATCCTTCATCAGCATGAACAGCACCAGATGCCGCTCGGTCAGCCGGCCGACGGTGCGTAGCATCAGTTCGGCGCTGATCGGGTCGACGAAATCGGTGAAGACGATGACCAGCGAGCGACGGTCGAGCTTGGCCGCCAATGTCGTCAGCGCCAGCGTGAAATTGGTCTCTTCGCCGGAATAGTCGATCTCGGCGGCGCGCTTCTGGATCATCGTGAAACTCGGCGAGCCGCGCACCGCGCCGCTCGAGACGCGGGGCGTGGCATCGAAGGAGAACAGGCTGACGAGGTCGCCGCCCTTGAGCGCTATGAAGGCCGACAGAAGTGCCGCCGTCACCGCCCGGTCGACTTTCGGCACGCCGTCGACCGGCTCGCACATCAGCCGGCCGCTGTCGATCGCCAGCACGATGTTGTTGTTCTCCTCGATCCTGAACTCACGCGCCAGAAGCTTGCCGTGGCGGGCGCTGCGCTTCCAGTCGATCATCCGCCGGCCCATGCCTGGCTGATAGTCCTTCAGCGCCTCGAACTCGCGGCCCTGGCCGGCTCGCCTCTGCGCGTGGCCGTCGGCCAGCGCGGAGCGCTGCAGCAAAGTGATCGCCTCGTCGCGCGCGCTGCTGACGTCGGGCAGTACCGCCACCTTGCGGTCCATCGGCAGCACGACCTGGTTCCAGGTCAGCCCGAACTGGCCGTTCCAGCGCAGCCAGACCCGGTCGAAACTGGCAATGCCGCGCCTGCGCGCCGTGAATTCGAGATCGAGCGTGCCGCCATTCGCCGGCAACGCGCCGCCTGTGCGGCCGACCGGCTCCGCACGCTGATCGTGGCCGACACGCGCTTGCAGCACGCGCGCCTGCTGGCCGAGGCTGGCCGCGACATGCACGGTAAAGCGCCCGCCGACGCCGACCTGCGGTGGCGCCGAGAGACTGGCGCTGAGCGAGGCACGCCCACGCCCGGCCGCCGCGTCGACCGCGAGAAATGCAAGCAGCACACAGATCCACAGCAGGCCCAGGTACCAGACATGCGGCAGCGCAAGCGCGATGAGGAAGGCAGGGATCGCCCCCGCCGCCGCTGCCCACACCGCTTTGCCGGTCGGGTAGATCAACGCGGCGCCTCCGTCTGGTCGACGAGGTCGGAAACGATCTGCTCGACCAGCCGCCCATCGATCTGCGCCGCCGGCGACAGGATGACGCGGTGGCGCAGCGCTGGTATGGCGAGCGCCTTGACGTCGTCGGGAATGACATAGGCGCGGCCGTCGAGTGCCGCCCTGGCGCGTGCGGCCCGGGCTAACATGGCGCCCGCCCGCGGGCTGGCGCCGACCTCAAGGTCCGGGCTTTCGCGCGTGCGGCGCACCAGGGCCGCTATATAGCCGACGACATCGTCGACCAGCGTCACGTCACCAACCGTGGCAAGTGCTGTTTCCAGCGTCTTGCGGTCCGTCTGCGCGTTGATGCCGTATTGCGCAATATCGTGCGAGGCGGTGCCGCCGCCATGATGGACGATGATGGCCCGTTCCTCCTTGAGATCGGGATAGCTCACCCGATGCTTGAACAGGAAGCGGTCGAGCTGTGCCTCGGGCAGGGGGTAGACGCCCTGATGCTCGATCGGGTTCTGCGTCGCCACCACCATGAAGTTCTGGCTGAGCGCATGCGTGGTGCCGTCGAAAGTGACGGCGTGTTCCTGCATGGCCTCCAGAAGGGCGGCCTGCGTCTTCGGCGGCGTGCGGTTGATCTCGTCGGCAAGCAAAAGGTCGCAGAAGATCGCCCCGCGCGTCAGCGTGAACTGCCCGCTCTGGAAATTGTAGATGTTGGAGCCGACGATATCGCCAGGCATCAGGTCGGGCGTGAACTGGATGCGGCCATAGGCGACGCCAAGCGCTTGCGCGAAGCATCGCGCGGTCATGGTCTTGGCGGTTCCCGGCGGGCCTTCCAGCAATATGTGACCGCCGGCGAACAATGCCGTCAGCATCAGATCGACCGTGTCGCGCTGCCCGGTGATTGCTTTCGCCACTTCTTCCCTGATCGCGGTCGCCAGGGCCTTCACATCATCGACGTTCACCGAGCCTCCTTGTCGTCCAGTCATGCAGCGCTTCCGCTGCTTCATGCATTTGCGCCAGGTTCCCAGCTTCGCTCGCGGCCTTGAAGCGACGGCTGAAGCCCTGCGTTTCGCTTCGGTCGCGAGAATCGAGCCAGCGGTCGAGCGCTTCGCCCGGCAAGCCTTGCGGCGCGCCGAGCAATGCGCCGGCACGCGCACGCATCAGCGCCGCATACCGATCGCCGAGGTCCCCGAGCCGCCCGGCGCGCTTCAAGAGCATCGCCGTGCTGTCGACCAGCGCCCGCTTGCCGAAGGCAATCGCCCGGGCCTCGGTGCGCGGCGGCCCGAACCGGCCGAGCCCATGCAGGAAGGCGAGGGCCGCCGCCGCCAGCACCGACAGCGTCAGCGCCAGGAAGGGCGGCTCGACCAAAAGCTTGGCAAGATCGTATTTCTGCCCGACGCCATGCAGCGTCAGGTCGAACATCACCGCGCCCTTGCCGGGCTCCAGCATGGCGATGATGTCGAGTGCCGCCGCCGCCTTTTGCGGATCCTTCAACGCCGCGTTGTTGATAAGATCGGGGTCGGTCAGGATGTAGAACGGCCCTTCGTCGAGCTCCGTGAGAACGGCCTTGCCATTGCCCGCCGCGATCAAGGGGTGATCGTCCGCGACCCATTGCAGGTCTTCCGGCGCGGCGACCATGCGGCCGGCGACGTCGATCTGCCCGACCGAACTCTTGCCTTCGCCAAGCTTGGCCTTGGCGATGCGCCCGAGCCAGTCATTGACGACGGTATCGGGCAGCCGTTCGAGCTTCATCTCCCAGCCTTCATGGTCCTGCAACGGCAAGGTGATCCATTTGGGCAACACGAACAGCGTGGCCTTGCCCGAGCGAAGCTTGATGATTCTTGCCAGCGCGCCCGGGTCGCTGTTTGGCGCGATGGTGACGATCAGCAGGAATTCGGACGCCAGGCCGGAGCTGAGCGCTTCCTCGCTGCGCGCCATCGGTGGCGCCTGTCCATTGGCGAGTTTCAGCCATTCGACGAGCCCGGCATAGCCGGAGCCGCCCTTGGACAGCGGCGTGCCGCCGCCTTCCGGCTGGCGAAAGTCCGGCGCGTAGGTCGACAGCAGGAAAAATCCCGCCGCCGCCAGCAGGCTGGCAAAAATGCCCCAGAACAGGGTTTTGCGGTTGAACGGTTCCTGCGCGGCCTCGACCGCCGGCGCGCTCATGTCCAGGCATCCCTGAAGGCGAAGCGTTCATAGGCGCCGCGCGCCTGCTGCCAGCCATCGGCTCCGACCGGCCGGCGGGCAAACAGCGCTGCCTCGACGATGCGCGCGATCTCGCTGAAGGGGCTGCGTGCCCGCGCCGGCAACGATGTGGCGCTGGCGATGTCGCGCGAGGTGAGCGACGGGCGCAGAAAGTCGGGCAGCCGCCCTGCAATGTCGGCGACGCTGCGGCGAAGCAGAAGATGCACCGCTTCGTCATAGTCGCCGCGCGCGGCGAGCGCGTCGGCCTCGGACAGCAGGATCTGCGCGGCACCAACATCCGGGCGCCATGCCTCTTCCGCCTCTGCCTGCTTACGGGCGCGCCGCCACGGCAGGCGCCATGCCACGCCCTTGGTCTCCAGGGCAACGAGAAGCGCGATGACCGCGACGCCGACGATCACCGCGCCCCAGAACAGGTAGATCATGTAAGGGCCGATCTTCGCCAATGCTTCCAGGAAAGGCCGCAGCCATTCCGGCGGCTCGGGCTGCACCAGCGTCGGCAGGTCAAACTGGATGGAATCGTCCGCAAGCAACTGCTTGTGTATCTTTGCCAGCCATTCGGCGTCCTGCGGCTGTGCGACTGTCACCCGCTCGCCCCTCTGCACCTGCGGTTTGGTGCCGACACTGGCAATACGCCTGGACAATTGCAAGGCCACTGGACGAAGCCTTTTAATCTTGCCAGATTTACTTTCGAGGTTGGTTGTTTGGATGTTGCGGCGGCTCGGGGGAATATAATGACCACTGCGACATTGGGACAACCCGGCCGATTCGAGATCGGCAGGGTGTTCAACAACACCTTTGCCGTCATCGGCCGCAACATCGGGCTTTGCCTTGGCCTTGCCGCGCTGTTCGCCGGCGCGCCGACGCTGCTTGTCCGGTTGTGGACCCAGCCTCAGGTCGACGCGATGTTGCATGGCGATCCGGGCGCGATGGCGGATCCCCATGCGATGTTTCGCAATTCCTACCTCAGCCTCGTCGCCGGGCTGGTTTCCTTCGTTTTCACCATGCTGCTTCAGTCGTCACTGGTCCGGGCGACGATCGAGGACCTGAACGGCAGGCGGCCCTCCTTCGGCGACTGCATTCAGATTGCGATCCGCTTCCTGCTGCCGACGCTGGCGATTGGCTTCCTCGTCGCCTTTGGCTCGGTCCTTGCCATGCTGGCCCTGATTGTGCCCGGCATCATCTTGTGGCTCGGATGGTCGATGTCGGTGCCGGTCCTGATTCAGGAGCGGCGGGGCGTTTTCGGCTCGATGTCGCGCAGCCGTGCCCTGACCAAGGGCAACCGCTGGTCGCTGTTTGGCCTGTTTCTCATATTGATGATCATCGCGATGGTCATCCAGTGGGGGATATTGCTGGTTTTCGTCCTGTTTGGCGGGATTCTCGCGCAGCTGGGCGCCGCGCTGGTGCAGACCGTGGTCTCCATGGTGCTGTCGATCGCCGCCGCGGTCAGCTATGTCGAGCTGCGCCAGGTCAAGGAAGGCGCAAGCATCGACGAACTGGCGCGGATATTCTCGTAGCGGACGGCGCCATCACATGAGGGCTACAGCTGCCGGGTCCGACGCCAATTCGCGGCAGCGTCATCAAAATGGATGGCGACTTTCGTCCGCGCCTGTGGTGGCATCGAGCCCAGGTGGAGAGCGGCCCCCCGAGCAACAGGTGATCCTATCTTCCGGTGAGTGGGCCAACTCCCTCATTAAGCGGGCCTCTTTGTAGGCTCCGACCGAGGACAGTCGATATGCAAGATCCCGCCGAGAGGAACAAAAGGCCGCCTCATACCCAACCAGCCGAAGATGAGCGCCTGGCGCGGCTCGAGAAAACAGCCAGGCTCAAACGGCTTCGGTCTTACGCTTCCTGGCTTGCACCTGATGCATGCGCCCAATTTCATGATGAGATCGACTGCTCCGCACTAATTGAGGAAAGCCGTTCCTTGCGCCTGGCCTGATCGGCTGATGCCGCCGCGCTGCCCGGTCCGTGCTGTGGCGGCTCGGGCTTCCATCGCCTGAAGATCTTCTGAAGAAACATCCTCAGATCGGAATCTCAGTGACAACAACCGCGCCGCACGCTCGTCCGGCACAGGCATGACGAGCTGATCGCCACATCCGCCTTGGCCAGCGCCGTGGCGAGCTTTGCCTGCAGGGCCGGCAGCTCCTCGCTCTCGCCACGCCGCCTCAAACATTCAACCAACCCATGCAGCGCCCAGACATTGTCCGGGTGCTGGGCGCAGCGCTGCACCTTGCCGCTGATGCCGAGATCGTCGCGATAGACCCGCTCGGCCTCTTGCATGTGGCCCCGGTCGAGAAGCAAGGCCGCCAGCGCATGGCGGGGAGGGTGCATCCACGCCCATGGCTCGGTGTAGGAGAGGTTGTCATCCAGCTCGACCGCCTGGCGCAAATGGGCGTAGGCCTCCTCGTGTCGGCCCTTGTGGTAGGCAAGCTCACCATCGAGCAAGGCGACACCGACAGCGAGCGAGGCGCGGGTGGGGTTGCTGAGGAAACGCCGTTCGGCCGGAATGGTCTCCATATGCCGGTGGAACCGGTCGCGCTCGCGCTCGGCTTCCGTGAATTGCCTCAGCGTCGCATGCGCGATGCCCTTGGCGTAATGCTGCATGGCCGCAGTCAGCACATAGAGGCCGGGCTCTTCGACCGCCGGTTCGTCGATGATCTCCTGCCAGCGGCCGAAGCGCACCTGCACGTGCGATTTCATCGCATGGTAGCCCTCCACCGTTTGCGTCAGTTTGGGCCGGTCCAGGATGGCGACCACGTCTCGCGTCACCAGGCTGCGCACCTTGTCGGCGGCCCACAGCGCCGGACGGTACTGGCCAAGGAACATGCAGGTGAACATCATCAGATGCAGGTCGTGGCAGCAGCCGAGCAGGTAATAGGTCGGCTCGTCCGCATAGGCGAGATAGAGGTCATTGGCGCGGACCGCCTTTTCGCTGGCGATCCTCGCCTTCTCATAATCGCCGCACAGCACGTAGATATGCCCCGGCATGTGGTTCATGTGCCCGGCATCGGGACACATTTCGCCGAGCCGGTCGGCCGAGCGCAGGCCGCGCTCCGGCATGGTGGACATTTCCAGGAGATGGATGTGCAGGTGCAGGATCGCCGGATGTTGCGCCGCGCCTGCCTCGTCGGCAAGCCGGATCGACCGCTCGCAAACCTCCAGCGCTTCAAGCACGTCCGAATTCGGCGCCGGCTCGCCGGTCTTGAGGTTCCACAGCCGCCGCACCGTGCGCATCATCAGCGCCTCGACCAGCAGCGCCATCACATCATGGTCGTCGGGAAAATCCTGGTAGACCCGCCGCATCGCGGCGGCATAGGCATCATCCCATCGTTCGAATTCCTGCGGGCTGACCTTGTGCGGCTTCTGGAAGCGAGAGGCCAGCGCCTCGATCAATCGCCGTTCGACATCGCTGGCGCCGGCCGCGTGGGCACGCGCAAGCCGAACGTGCTGGAAGCAGCGCCTGGTCGCGCTGTTGACCTCGACCTCACCATGTTCCTTCCAGGTCAGATTGTAGAAAGGCCCGGCGGCATAGGCGATGCCCCAATGCACCATCGCGCAGCCGGGATCGGTCTCCAAGGCCTTCTCAAAGCACTTGATGCCTTCCTCATGGTTGAAGCCGTAGCACCAGTTCAGCCCGATATCGAACCAGCGCTGGGTCTCAGTCGAGCGGGTGGAGATCGGGCGGCGATAGGTGCCAAGGTTGAAGCGGTCCATTTCCCGGCTCGTCTGACTCATTGTCTTCGTCAGACAAGCGCAGTCGGTGTGCCCAATGCTTTCTGACCTTCAGCACAATCCAGACTAACTTGCAGTTTGGCTATTTTAACCCGCATATCCGCATCACCCTATATGGCACCACTATATATCGTGGCACCACTGTACGGAACACGCACCGATATTTGGAACTGCTGAGCGGGTGACCTGAAAAACAGGATCTGCAAATCAGAATTTATAGGCGATCCCGATTCGGACCTCGTTGGTCTTGAGGTGTTCGTGCTCTTCCCAACCCGAGTCAGTGTTATCGGTTGCAGTCGTAACCTTGCCGAAATCTGTATAGCGATATTCGGCCTGGCCGACCCAGTTCTTGTTGAAAGCGTAAGCGAGACCCGCGCCGACCGTCCAGCCGGCCTTGATGGTAGACTTGGAATCCGTTGCCGGCCCGTCTTCGAACTTCGTATGAATGTCTCCCAGCGCCAAACCGCCGGTGACATAGGGTAGCCAGTTGTCAAAGGCATAGCCCAGGCGCCCGCGCAATGAACCCTGGGCATCGACATGGGTATTGTCGTCACTTCCGAACGGCCAGTCCGGGTTGTGGCCGACAATTCCGGAGGCCTCGATATCGCCTTCGACGCCGCCGACGATATTGCCCCATTGCATATTGTAGCCGGCAAAAATACCGCCGGTGACCCCACGGAGCCTGAAGCTATCCGAATAATCTGAATCGCCGCTGGCGATGTTCTCGTCCTGGATATGGTCCTTGCCCCACGCGTAACCGATCTGGCCGCCGATATAGGCGCCTGTCCAATCGTACGTGGAAGCGACCGGAAGCTCGTTCACAACATCTGCCGCCATGGCCGAAGTAAGGGTGGCGCCCAAAAATGCTGCTGCCAAAAGGTATTTCATGGCCTGTCCCCGCATGGAGCTATGCCTAATCCTAGCTCTGTGTATCAGTATCACAGGAGTTCCCTTACGGAAGGCAATTGCAGGATCGAGGCGCACACTTTTCCCAAAGTATGTTGCGACGGCGCAACAAAAGGGTGTTTTGGAGGGGCGTTTGGCCTGTTTCCGAACGATTGTCGCTCCGATCTTCGAGTTCGCGGAGGACCCGCGTCGCCACGGTGAGCCAGCCTCGCCTGGATTCCTTCGCCATCAATGTGTGCCTCCAAGCATTGCAAACGCCATGGTTGCACCGCCGCTGTTTAAGAGGGGTAGGGCTGGCGTCTCTGACAAAAAAGCCGCCCTGCTTGTGCCAGCGTGGGCGGCTGTTGAAAATGGAGCTCTGAATGGGAATTGAACCATTACGTCGGTTTTGCAGACCGATGCGTCACCGTCCCGCCCTCAGACCGTGCTGGTCTTAAGGCCGCCCCACCAACACGCGTCAACCTGTTCTGTCGGCGTGCCCCTGCGCGGTTTGGGTGACGATACGGGGACTGTAGGTGGCGCGCCGCCCTTAATTGGTCCCGTCGTGCGGCCCTTCGTTTTGCCAGCCGGCCAGCTCCGGCAGGTCGTCGAGCCAACTTTTCTCGCTCATCAAAGTATCTCGGGCCTGCGGTGCGGCCTCCATGGCGTTTCGAATCAGCCAGTCCACCCACTTCCGATAGGCGACCGGATCCAGTTGCGGCGGCAGCACATTGGCCTTGGCCAGCATGCGTTTGCGGAAACTGGTTTGCCTGCGCAGTTTGGTCGTCGTGAACTTGATGACCTTGCCTTGATAGTCGATCGTCCAGCGATCGCCTCCAAGACTGACAAGGCTGTCGATGGAGAAACCGGCATCGACCGGCCTGTCCCGCCAAGGCAGTTCGACGGCCTTCTTCCTCAACTCGATGGCCCATCGCCTGTAATCGGCCCCGGCACGCTGGGGCGGCAGTACGCCGGCCTGTTCGAGTATCTTCTTTCGGAAGGTCGGTTGCATCTTGAGCTGGCCGGTCGTGAACTCGACGCGATGCCCACGAAACTCGACATGCCAACGGATCCTTCCGTTGCCGACATATTTCACCAGCCTGTCGATGAGGAATTCGCCATTGGCAAGCGTCACGCAGCCTTGGCTGATGCTTTCGTGAATGAACTCGGTGTCGGTGACCATTATCCGGCCTCGTGCAGAACTTCAGGCAGCTTAGCCATTGGAACGCACCTGCCACCATCAATCTTCTTCACTCGGGAAATATCACCTTCCTCGAGCCGCCTAAAGAGTGACGCGCCGCTTGCTGTCGGCTGCCTCGAACCTTCCATCCTGACAAGAATATGCAAACCGTCGTGTTACAGTCAGATGGTGTCATGTCATCGAGCGCATGGCGATCGCAGCAAATGGGAGAGTTCGCCACGTCCAGGATCAACCGCCGCGCCTTGCTTTTCCACTCCGGCAGCGCAGTCGTCGCCTCGACGGTTGCGGCAACCGCACGCGGCACAGGGTCGCCGGGCCAAGACCAGGAACCGTCCGATAGACTGCGAGAGCTGATCGAGGCGCACAGGGCGGCATACGCGGCGTTCGGCAAGGCGCTGCACGACTTAGGCGGCGACTCCGACAGGGCCAGCCGGGAGGAGGAGAGGGCGCTGCTCGCCATCTGCGGCCATGCCGCGGTTGAGGAAGGCGATCGCCTGGCCAAGGCCCGATATCTTTTGGAGATAGAGGCGCGCGGCGAACTCGACCTCGCAGAGCATATGCAGGCTGTTCTTCGATCGACGATGTGGAAGGCATGAGGCGACCGGCGTGCAACCACGACAGTATCCGGCAAGGGAGGTTCGCCAAATCCTTCCGTTTTCGAGAAACGAAAGGATTTGTCTTCTGCCTGCGGCCGACGGGCGGAGCTGCAGCCATATTCATGTCGCGACAGCAGCCTCGCCGCCCGACGAGAAACCTTTTAGCCAGCAGCCCAGCAGTTTGCCCTACGCCGGCTTGGCGTATTGCTCGGCGCTCATGACCTCGATGCAGACGAAGCGTTCGTTGCCTTCCACCCAGGCGTCGTGGCCGGGCGGGATCGTATAGGACGTACCCTTCGTTAACGTCTTCTGGGTCCCGTCGTTCATCTTGACGGTGATGGTTCCGGAAACGACGTAGCCGACATGCGATACCTGACAGCTATCCGTCTTGACGACCGGCTTCACGCATTCGGACCATTTCCATCCCGGCTCCATGTTGAGCCGCCCGAGCGTAAAGCCTGGAAGCCGCACCACCTCGACACGTGTCTTGTCGGGCGAGCGAACCTCATCCGGGTTGTCGTGAGATTTGGATTCAAGTTTGGTGACATTTATTCCACCATCGGCCATGGCATCCTCCCATACGCGACGCGGAGCCCGATGCTGTCACCTTTTCAATATATTAGCAATTGCTTTTATATATCGCGAAGGTCGACCACAGCCGCGCTCACCACCTGAACGGGTGACCTGGAATGGCCTGCATCAGGACATAAAGTTCTGTGTAAGCTGCTGATTGAAATTATGAATAAACTTGGCTGGGGTTCTTGGAAGCTTTTCGAACTTTCTGCCTTGCACCTCCGGCCGAATTGGGCGTGCTCATGGCTGAGATCGGGATATCAGGAGGCGCTATGGGGCAAGCTTGATCAGCACGTCCGCATGTGCCCGTCCCTCAACTGACCTCAACTGAGGAGTATGGCATGGAGACTGCGCGGTTACTCACATCACCATGGCACTGATCTTGCGGAAACGCATGACGGACAGGGCAAAGAATCCGCCGCCGACCAGGCCAACAACGGCAAATTGCGGCCACACGACGTCAAAACCAGCACCGCGATAGAGGATTGCCTGGGCGAAGCTGACGAAATGGGTCGATGGTGACAACTGCATCACCGCCCGCAGGAATGCTGGCATGCTGTCGAGCGGCGTATTGCCACCGGAGAGGATGTTCATCGGCAGGGCGATCAGGATGAACAGGAGCCCTACCTGCGGCATTGAGCGGGCGACCGTGCCCAGGAAGATACCGATGGCGGTAGCAAAGAACAAATAGAGCATGACGCCTGCCATGAATAGCGGAATGGATCCGACGATCCGAATTCCGAGCAATGTCTCTATCACCAGCCAAAGCGACAGGCCGACCGCGACGGTGATTACCAGGCCGTTCGCCCACACCTTGGCAGCTGCGATCTCGAGAGGCGTAAGCGGCATGATCAGCAGATGCTCCAGGGTGCCGTGTTCACGCTCGCGGATGATTGCAGCGCCCGCAAGTATGATGGCTAGCATGTTGACATTGCCGATGATGGCCATGACGGCATTGAAAAGTTGCGTGGTGAGGTTGGGATTGAAGGCGACGCGGACAGCGAGATTTGCCGGGTCGTATCGTAACGGTTTGGCATGAGCGGCAGAGCGAGCGATTTCGCCGGCGATGATCTGCTGCAGATAACCAGCGCCGATGCCGGCTTGCATCATAGCGGTGGCGTCGACGTTGACCTGGATAGCCGGCCGGCGCCCTGCCATGACGTCGCGCTCGAAATAGGGCGGGATGTCGAGGACAAACGTACTGCGGGCGGCGCCCATCAGCTCGTCAACCTTGCCGGCTGCTACCTCGGTTGGACGGCTGAAATAGGGCGGCAGCAGAGCCGTGGCGATCGAGCGCGAGAGGACCGAGTGGTCCTCGTCGACGATAGCGACGGCAGTGTTGTGGATCTCCTGTGCGGGACTCTCAGCCTGCGTATAGACCGCCAACGAGAAGGAGTAGACGACGAAGCCGAAGAGTACGAAATCGCGCGAGAAGCTCCGCAACTCCTTGACGCCGAGCCAGAAGATGTTCGCCATGTGCTGGGTCACGTCACCGCTCCTGCCGGCGGAGGAATGCCAGGCTGATCAAGGTGAGAAGCGGGATGAAGACCGCAAGTGCCAGCAGGTTTCCGGCAAGCTCTTGGAAGCCCAGCGCCTTGGTGAAGGTGCCGACCGAGATGCGCAGGAAATACATCGCCGGGAACGTGTGGGCCATGAAGGCCGGAAAACCCGCCAGGGAGGAGACGGGCGTCAGCATGCCTGAGAACTGCACGGCCGGTAGAGAAGTCATGATCCCGGTGGCGAAGATGGCAGCGATCTGGGTGTTGGTGAAGGTCGAGATCACCAATCCGTACCCGGTCATGGCGGTCACATAGAGGACCGCGCCGACCAGCAGCGCGAGCAGGCTGCCCTTGAGCGGCACGCCGAACAGGAAGATCGCCATGGCAAGCAGACTCAAGAAGCTGACGAAGGCGACCACCACATAGGGGAGTTGCTTGCCGAGCAGGAATTCCAGGCGACGGACCGGCGTTACATAGAGGTTGGTGATCGAGCCGAGCTCCTTCTCGCGCACCACGCCCACGGCCATGAGGATAGCCGGGATGAAGGCAAGCAGCATGGCGATGGTGCCGGGAACCATCGCGTAGATGCTGTCGAAGTCCTGGTTATAGCGGAAGCGCGTCTCGATGCTGGCCGGAGCCGCCGCCGACGGGCCGTTCGGCTGCAGACGCGCCAGATCGGTCAGGTATTGCTGATGTACGCCGCTCACATAGGCCCGCGCTGTCTCGGCTCGGAACGGCATCGCGCCGTCCACCCAGGCGCCAATCTCGGCGGAAGTCCCTCGCCGCACGTCGCGGCCGAAACCGGGTGGCACTTCGATGGCCACCGTCACAATGCCGCTCCTCAGGCGATTTTCCAGGTCGCTGTAGTCGGCGAGCACCGATTTCTCGGTGAAATAAGGCGAGCCGCGGAACTCTTGCAGATAGGTGCGGCTCTCCGGCGTGTTGTCGCGATCTAGCGCGGCGAAGCTCAGTTGGTTGACGTCGGTGTTGATGCCGAGCCCAAACACAATCATGAGGAAGGCCGTGCCGAGGAGTGCGAAGCCGAGCCGGACAGGATCCCGCCACACCTCCAGCGCTTCGCGTAGCGAATAGGCGAGGAGCCGCCCGAGGCTGAAGCCCCGCCGTGGCGTAGCGCGCACCGGGCCAACGGTGGGGGCGACTGCCTGGCGGGCCGGCGAGGGCCGGGGCGTTTCTCTTTCACCGGCTTCAAGATAGGCGACGAAGGCGTCCTCGAGATTGGCCGCACTCGTGGCGGTGACCAGTTCGGCAGGCGTTCCGGTGGCCAGCACACGCCCCGCTTGCATGAGCGCGAGACGATCGCAGCGCGCCGCTTCGTTCATGAAATGGGTGGAGACGAAGATGGTGACACCGTGACGGCGCGACAGATCGACGAGAAGTTCCCAGAAGCCGTCACGAGCGAGTGGGTCGACCCCCGAGGTTGGCTCGTCGAGAATAAGGAGTTCCGGCTCATGAACCACTGCGACAGCAAGCGAGAGCCTCTGGCGGATGCCAAGAGGCAACTGCGCTGCCCGCTGATCGATATGGGGTCCTAGGCCGAAGCGCTCGACCAGTTCCGCAATGCGGACTCGCGCCTTGTTGGCGGGCAGGTGGAAGAGCCGTGCGTGCAGGTCGAGGTTCTGCCGCACGGTGAGCTCCGTGTAGAGCGAGAAGGATTGCGACATATATCCGACGCGTCTGCGCAGGCGCATGTCGGTGCCGTCGATCGGTTGCCCGAACAGCCAAGCCGTGCCACTGGAAGCTGGCAGCAGCCCGGTCAGCATCTTCATCGTCGTGGTCTTGCCGCAGCCGTTCGAACCGAGGAAGCCGAAAATCTCGCCGCGCTCGATGGTGAAGTTCACGCCGTCAACAGCGACGAAGTCGCTGAAGCGCCGGGTCAGGTTGCGGGCGACTATCGCCGCCTCGCGCTCGCCGGACGGACGCGGTGGGACGGAGAGCGTCCGCCGCCTGGCGCGGACTGCCTCGGGCAGGAGCGCGATGAAGCTTTCTTCCAGGTTAGGCTGTCCTGTGCGCGCCTTCAACTCGGCCGGCGAGCCTATCGCGAGGATGCGGCCGGCATTCATGGCGATGATTTCGTCGAAGCGCTCTGCCTCCTCCATATATGCGGTGGCGACAACCACGCTCATGCCAGGGCGTGCGGCGCGCATGCGCTCGATCAGTTCCCAGAACTGCCGGCGCGACAAAGGGTCGACGCCGGTGGTCGGCTCATCGAGGATGAGGAGATCTGGGTCGTGGACGAGGGCGCAGCAGAGGCCGAGCTTTTGCCGCATGCCGCCGGAGAGCTTCTTGGCCGGACGGTTGGGAAAAGGGGCGAGGCCGGTCGCCTCGAGAAGGGCGTCGATACGTCGATGGCGCTCGAGTGCCGGCTGGCTGAATAGGCGGCCGAAAAAGTCGATGTTCTCCCGCACGCTGAGATCGGGATAAAGATTCTTGCCGAGGCCTTGCGGCATATACGCGATGCGCGGGCAAGCGGCGACGCGGTGGCCGCGGTCCGCCATATCGCCGCCAAGCACCGCCACACAGCCGCTCTGGATGCGCTTTGCACCGGCGATGAGGCCGAGCAGCGTCGATTTCCCGACACCGTCCGGGCCGATCAGCCCGACGAGTGCGCCGGCCGAAAGGACGAGCGTCACATTGTCAAGCGCCAGTGTCCGGCCATAGCGGTGCGATAGCCCGTCGACGGCTATGACGGGATCATCGGGACTGTTCATCGGTCCGGCCTGCAAGCGAAATCGGCCATTCCGTGCCCGGATCGAGTCGAACATAAGCCAAGCCTGGAAGACCGGAGCCCACCTCTGCCGAGTGGGCGCGCAGATAGTCGGCGTCCACCCGCACGCGGACCCGAAACATCAACTTGTCGCGTTCCGCCTTGGTCTCTACCGCCTTCGGCGTGAATTGTGCTTGGTCGGAGACGAAGACCACCTTGGCCGGGATTGGTGCATCAGGCCTGGCGTCGAGCACCACACGGGCGTCGCTGCCCGTCATCGCGCGACCGGCTTGTGCCGTGGGCAAGAAGACATCCATATAGACATAGCCGGTGTCGAGCATGGTCAAGACCTTGCCGCCGGCGCCGATCACCTCGCCGACATTCGCGAGGCGATATTGGATGCGACCAGCGCGCGGCGCGACGAGCGAATTGTCAGCGATGTTGATGTGATAGAGGTCGACATCGTGGTTGGCCGCAGCCAGTGTCTGTTCGGCCTCGCCGACACGCGCGTTGGCTGCCGCAAATGCAGCGTTGGCGGCGTCCATCTGTTGGTGGCGCTGGTCGAGGATCTCGGTCGTCGCATAGCCTTTGTCGGCAAGGTAGATTGCGCGGGCGAGCTGCTGCTCAGCGAGCTTCACCTGTGCCTTCTGCTGCTCGACGCTGGCGCTCGCCTCGTCGAGCATGCGGCTCGCTCCGAGCATCTGTGCCTCGGCCTTGTGGAGCGACGTTTCGAGGTCTTGCGTATCCATCCGAGCGACTACCTGGCCGGCGCGGACGCCGTCGCCCTCGTCGGCAAGGAGCGCGGCGATGCGGCCGCCGAACTTGGCTGCGATGTCGATCTCGTCGGCCTCGACCCGGCCGTTGCCGAAGGCGATGCCTGCTGGAAGTCCAGGCTCGGCATGCTGCCACCAATATCCGCCTGCCGCGGCCGCGGCCGCGGCTAAACCCAGCGCCAACCCAAGCCAAAGCCGGCGGCGCGGTCTCACGGCGGAAGCGACAGGTTGCAGAGGAGTAGGCTCGGGTAAACTCGGCACGAGCATTCGGCTCACCGAACGGTCCTTCGGGGGGATCAACTCGGCACTGCCTGCGTCAATGAAATCGGTGTTTTGCATTCGTCGATCCAATCAGCCAGACTTAACTTCGCCCGAATGCGGCGACCGGACGTTGATCTGTGTCAAAAGTAGTTGGCAGGCGCGCAGACGGTTCTGTCAGCAAGTTACGAATATGAAGGCGGCAAAGCCTAGGAAACGTACCAAAGTGCCAGGAAACCAGCTAAACGGGGCCAGGAAGATTGGGACAAAGCCAATCACATCCAAGTCCAGGGTCTGGCGACGCGGCTTTCGGCCACCAACCTCGAGCACGCAATCATGGGCGCGTCGGGCGGCTTCGATTCCACGAAGGCGCTGATCGTGGCGGCGCGCGCCATGGACCTGGTCGGCAGAGCGCATCAAAGGCGTGCTGGCGAAGCACTTCGGCGAACGATCGGCTTCGAGATCGGCATCAAACAGGTTGAGGACCGTATCTGGCTTCGATGATGATGCATGCAGGCTCGAACCACTCCAAACCCGTTCGGGCCAAGAGTGTTACCCATGCCTCCGGTAAAAACCGTAATCCACGTGCCAGGAACGGACCTAAAGATATATGGCTGGGGAACCTGGATTCGAACCAGGACTAACGGAGTCAGAGTCACCACATTGATATCTGCAAACTATTGAAACTTATACACTATTCCGCTGTAGTCCGCGAGGGCTGTGCCGCCTTTTGTGCGGTTTTTTCGAGGTCAAGGAACGCATAGGACTTCTCTGTCACGGCCACTGACGAGTGTCCGAGCATGGTAGAGACTTCCTGCATTGTAGACACATCGCAGCCTACGCCCTGAAGCCGCCGGCATCCGAACGTGCGGCGCAGATCATGCCAGCGAACGTCCTTTAGCTTCGCCCGCCGCACAGCTCCCTCAAAGGCTTGGTTCAAGCGAGATATGCGCTTCCCGTCTGGATGGAAGAACACGAAGTTGCTCTTGATGTGCCGGGGCCGGCGCTCCAAAAGCTGTGCCGACCTTTGTGACAGGGGCGCGTAGCGTTCCTTGCCGCTCTTGGTTTTGGTGCCGGTTCTGATCGTGAAGTTTTTGAAGTCGATTTGCGGCCACGTCAGCCCAAGCAGCTCTTGCTCGCGAAGCCCGCTGTCGATCGACACGATAACCGCCGTACGGCATGGCTCAGAGCTTTTGGCAATCACTTCGGCCTCTTCATCCACGGAAAGGTAGCGCGTGCGTCCTGGCGCCTCCTTGAGGCCTCTGCGGCGGCGCCTGCGCATGTAGGCCGGGATGATATTCTTGCCGTCGTCGATCCATTCCCATTCCTCGCAGTAGGACATGATGCAGGACAGGCAGGCGAGATCCCTACGGATTGTCGGGGCGCTGGCGCCCTCAGACCGCCGCAGCGTCTCGAACTCGCTCAGAAGGGCCGTGGTGACGTGCTGGATGTTCTTCCCGTCAAGCACCTTGGATAGATTCTTCAGGCTGACCGCATAGCGCGTGGCGCTGTTCGGCTTTATCGTCGGGAAGTGCTCGCGCATGAAGCGTTCCCAGACAGCAGGCCACGGACGCGGAGGTTTATCGCCCCACGCGCTGTCATCCATTTCATTCAGCCATTTGCGCAAACGCTTTTCAGCAGTTCGCTTATCTTCGGTGCCGAGGGTGAATCGGTATTCTTTGCCGTTACGCTGGGCGCGGCCCCAGTATGTTTTCCCGCGCTTGTATACCCCGGCCATGCCGATATCTCCTTGCGCCTTGTCCGCTGCCAGCGTTCAAAAATTGGCTTGTCGAATAGCCATTTCCCCTTCGATCCGCTAGGCTGCCAAGCGCCAGGCACCTTGCCCTCGGCCGCCATGCGCGTCCAGTAGCGGGGCGTCATTCCATAGTGGACAGCCAAATCCGCCGCGCTCAGAGCCGTCTGCGTATGTGTCGCCCGCTCAGCCATTACCATCACCGGACTGGCTGGGGCGGATCTCGCCCGTTCGAGAGTTGATTACGCCATTGGCGCAGGCCCGCCAGAGCACGACGTCGATAGTCGCGGTCCGCCAGCCGGTTTCCTTCGCCAAGCGCTCACACAACGCCTGTGCGGTCGTTCCTTCCCTGTCCGCGAGCCGCTGCAAATGAACGTCAGGCTTGGCCACATCGGCGCCGAAGTTCTTGGCCAGATGATATTTGGTGATGTTGCCGATCCAAGGTAGGGATGCGCAGAATTCCAGCTTGTCGATCGCGGCCATGTAGCGGGTGAACAGGTCAGCGCGGCCATTCCAGATGTCATTGATGGCCGTCGCCTTGCCGAGATGACCGAAGACGTTCCTGGCATTGCCGCCGCGAAACAACTCGTCGCGGCACTTTTCGAAGATGCGCCGCGCTACCGTGTTCTTCATGCCGGAATTGCAGATGACGAAGATCGCCTCCAGGGCGAAGTCGTCAGGATCGGTCGGTGGCGTGATGCTTTGCGACCAAGCGATATCCTCGGTCGCCTGCTGGCCAAGCGCTGCCACCACGGTTCGGAAGGTTTCGAGCGTCAGCGTCTCACCCATGATCGCCGCCATCCTTATCGCTGAGGGCGCGGGAGGCGTTGCGGAAGTCGCCGACCGTTATGGGTGAGGCTCGTTCGTCACCCGGTTCAACGCCATCGACCCACCAAGCCGGTGTTTCGTCCGGGCACCAATCGTTAAAAAGCGATGGGCACGCCTCGGTAAACGGCTTCAGCGCCTCCCGCAAGCGCTCTATCTCGGTGAGAAGGGTGCGGAAGTCGCCGACTGTGAACTTGCTGAGGACGCGGAAATGCGCGGCCGGTTTCTCGTCTGGCCAACTGGACAGCAACTCCAACGCTTCACGCAGTTCCTTCTCTATCCGCTCTATGGTCATGGGCGGGGCTCCTGCTGATCGGCCCAAAGCTCAAGAACGCTGGCGATGCGCTCGAAGCTGTTAAGCAGCCGCGTGAACTGCTCCTGCATCTCGTCCTCGCGGTCATAGCCGGCAGCTCGCCGCTGTTCGGCCCGGAGATCGTTCTCTATGCGCAGCCGCTTGCGCTCGTCGTATGCCTGTTTCGGTGTCATTTCTGCTTCTCCAGAGCGCGGATAGCGTCACGGCCCTCAATCGGGTTGTAGCCGTAGTGGTATGCGTCCTTGCCCGAGTACCCTTCCATTGGTGCGTGGGTGCGACCGTTCACGAGTAAGCCAGCCTTTGTCCCGGCAGCATGCAGCATTGCGACATGGGCAAAGCCTGAGGTGAGCCACATCCCGATTTCGATGGCTTTATCGTCAGGGAAGCGGCTGCTCCGGATGCGCGCCAGTTGCTTTTCCGTCAGCCCCGCCACGAGCAACGCGCGCTCGAAATCGTCTGGAAATTCAGGGTTGCCAAACGCCGAATGTTCCGACCAAAATTCCATGCCGAAATGCTGGTATTCGCCAGGCTTCATGACCGGTATGAGATCGCGC